>JACCYD010001279.1 GCA_013696695.1 Deltaproteobacteria bacterium
TCGCGAGCGCGCGCGCGAGTTACCGCGTGACCAACCGGCGGCCGTTGAAGCTCACCACCGAGGCAAGCGAGCTGCTGGTGAGCGACCCGCGGGCCTTCCTGCACCGGTGCGGCAACTTCTACGTCAACGGCGTCGAGCACGAGGCGCAACTGTTCGTCATGATCCGCCTCGACGCGCAGACCGAAGAGGCGGCGCGGACGATCAACGCGGAGCTCGGCCTGCAAGGCGGGACCACGGTCCTCGGTGTCGATGCCACCATCAAGGGCAAGCTCGAGCAGCTCGCGAAACGCGAGGACATCACGGTCGAGGTCTCCGTGCTCGACCGCGGGTTTCTCAGCGACGGTGGCACGACCGGCCTGATCTCGTCGCTCCTCACCGGCGGGCTGGATGCGATGACATTCGACAAGCTCGATGCGGTGCGCCGCTCGATGCTCGAGTCGCTCAACGCCGACGTGTGTCGTGACGGCGGGATGGGACTGGCGGCCTGCACCGGCGACCGCCCCGGCTACGCGGAGAACGCCGCGCGTAACGCGGTCCCCGTGCGGATCGATCTGCGGCCCTACGCGCGTGCGACCAACGCGCCGATAGGCGGACCGGGCTCGCCGTACGAGGCGATGCGGAAGCTCGTCGATGACGCGAACCGCCACCTGCGCGCGCTGTCGCGCAACGCGATCCGCATCGACGCGATCGTCAACGACGAGATCTCGCCATTCCTCGACGCCCCCGTCGCACGCAAGGCGTCCTACGGCGTCGCGGCGCCCGCCCCGCCCGTGTTCACGATCGACGCACTCGTCGCGACCGCGACGCGCTTTAGTGACACGTTCGATGTCGAGCGCGCCGGCAGCCCGGCCGCGGCACTGCACGACGAGATCGCGCGGTGCTGGGCTTCCGCGCTCGAGGGTGCGATCGACACCTGCGCCACGCCGGATGCCGTCGACACGTTCCCTCAGACCACGGCCGCGGAGGCCGCGATCGCCGACTACAACGCGACGGGCCGCATCGTGCCGCTGCGGTTCAGCGTCGAGGGCGTGCATCGCTTTGCGGACGCCGAGACCGCGTGCGCGAGCAAGGCGCGGCGACTGCCCACGTTCGACGAGGCGCAGCGGCTCGCCGTCACGATCGGCTTCGCCGAGCTCCCACGGACGACGGAGACGCGGCTCCAGTTCGCCGCCTGGCACGCGAACCGCGAGATGTGTGGTGGCGGTCAGCTCCCGGCGTTCGCGAACGTCCCAGGAGGCACTCACGACAACGTGTGCACCTCCGACAGTCTGCTGTCGCCGCATCCGGCGACGACGTTGTGCGTGCCTCCCGGCGGCCCCTTCGAGCAGTGAGTTATTCGACGCGGTGGAACAGCATCGCGAGCGCGATCAGCGACGCGCCCGCGATCAGGAGTGCGCCGGCAGTGACCGGGTCCCCGCGCTCGACGTCCTCGCACTGTTCTGGGCTCGGCTGGCACCGTCCGGCGCCGACGGCCGCGCCTCCCACGATCAGGGCTCCGCCCCAGATCCCTGTCGTCGCGGTGAGGTTGACGTGCCCCTTCGAGTTGGTCACACAACCCGACAACAAGGACAGCAGGACGACGCGTTTCACCATGCGTGATTTAGCAATGCTCGTACCCGCGCAATCCCGCGAGAGCTTGGACGTCATCGAACCGTTCCCGTATCGAGGCGACCACACGTGGCGCACAGAAATCACGGCGGAATAAGTGGTGCCCGCCGCAGCGTACGGTGCGCGACTCGACTGCTTCCAGGTGTTCCACTTCGATGAAGCGACCGCAGTAGCCGTGTCATCATCACGCGATGAGGCACGTCATCCTGGCGACCATGCTCGCAACAGGCACCGCCCACGCAGCACCCGTCGGCGCGGTCGTGGAGATCGATCGGTCGATCGCGCACGTCGGAGATGCGGTGATCTGGGAGAGCGATGTCGCGTCACGCGTGAAGGCGGGCGCCGACCGCGCCGCGGTGATCGAGAATCTGATCGACGACGAGCTCGTGCTGGCCGAGGGCACGAAGGCGGGCATCTCGATCGACAAGTCCGAGGTTCTCGCGGCGCTCGACGAGATCAAGAAGCAGAACAACCTCGACGATGCCGGACTCGACAAGGCCCTTGCCGACAACGGTTACACGCGGGCGCGCTACCTCGTCGATCTCGACCGCCAGCTGCACCTGCTGCGCACGAAGAACCAGCTCGTCGCGCTGAAGGTGATGATCGAGGATGCGGCCGTCGACGCCGAGATCAAGGTGCGCAAGCTGCCCGCCACCGATGAGAACAAACAGACCGTGAAGACGGAGCTCCGACGTGCTGCGATGGAGAAGCTCCAGGTCGAGTGGCTGAAGAACCTGCGCAAGCGCGCGTACATCACGAGGCGCCCGTGAAGCTACTCGTCCTCGTGCTCGTAGCGTGCGGCGGTGCTGGCCCGAAGCTTGCCCCGCCACCGAAAGCGCCAACGCCAACGACACCGACACCCACAAACACAACAACCACAACAACCACAACCACCACCACCGCCGCACCGACGGCCGGGAACGCGAAGTCCAGCGAGCTCACCGGCGTCATCAGGAAGCTCCGCGTGCAAGGCGCGACCGGTGCCCAGCGCACGCAGATCGAGGCCGCGCTCGCGGTCGCGAAAGACAAGCCTGTCGGCAGCGACGAGCTGCGCACCGCACTCGCGGCCGTGATGCGCGTCGATGGCGTCGCGGACGTCACGGTGCAAGGCGTCCAGCTCGCCGACGGCGTCGAGCTCGTCGTCGGCGTCACCGGGCATCCCAGGCTGAAGAAGCTCGTCGCGATCGAGGCAGGTGGCAAGGTCATCCCGCTCGGCATCGGCACGCTCACCGTCGACGGCCCGCTCGATCCGCAGCGCGTCCACGGGCTCGCGCAGACGCTTCGAGATCGCTACGTGTCAAACGGCTACTTCGACGCCGACGCCACCTGGAAGACCAAACCTATCGACGGGGGTGTCGAGGTCACGATCGAGCTCGTGCCCGGCCCGATCTCCGCGATCGACGCGATCACGTTCACCGGCAGCACGCTGCCGAAGAAGGAGCTCGACGCGGCGGTCGCGAAGTGGCTCGTGGTCGGGCAGCCGGTCGTCGAGCATCGAATCACATCGGCCTCGCAGGGAATCAGCGCCTACTACTGGGACAAGGGCTACGCGAACGTCCGCGTGGTCGATCCGACCGTCACCGCGGGCCGGATCACGCTGGCGTTCAAGATCATCGAGGGTCCGGTGTTCAAGATGGGCAAGATCGAAATCACCGGCGTGCCGGCAGCGGATCGTCCCGCGTATCTCAAGCTGTTCGGCGTCAAGCCAGGCGATCTGTTCAGTCGCACCGCGATCGCTACCGGGCGCGACAAGCTGAGCAACGCCCTGGTCGCCGCCGGTAACCGGAACGTCAACGTCCTTCCGCTGACGAAGGTCGACCTCCCAGGCAAGCGCATCAGTCTGACGCTCGAGGTCGTCGGCGTCACGCCCTGAGCAATCAGCCGTCGATCGAGAGGTGGAGCTGGAAGCCGAGCTCGCCGGTCACGCGAGGCATCGGCACCGCGTGGAGCTCTGCGAGGCAGCGTTCCATCGCATCCTGCGGCGGTGAGATCGGGCGGGTGCCGAGGGTGATCGGGGCAAGCGGCTTCACCTCGATCATCATCTCGTACGCCGTGCCGTAGGACGGCAGCGCACGCTCGACGACCGCCGCGAGCGCCTTGATGTACGAAGCGACGCCGGCACTGCCATCCTGCGGTTCGACGGTGAGCTGCACGGAGACGATCCGCACGCGTCCGGGTTGTTGCGGGGCCTCTGCCGCAACCTCGTCGACCCAGGTCACGATCAGATCGTCGCCGGCGCGATCGCCGCGGATCGTGATGTCGCGCTGCGCTTCCCAGGCCGCGCGGAGGTTCGTGTAATCGGGATCGCGGAGGAAATACGCGAAGCCGTCCTCGACGATCTGCGAACCGTTCGCCGCTTGCTGGTTCGCGGTCGCGAGGAAACACCCGCCCAGCCGCTCGCCACGCGAGCCCGGCGGTGCAACGCCCTCGGGGGCTTGCTGCTCGGGAGCCCACACCAGACAGCCATCCGCGGTGGCCGACACTGCGTGCAGCGCGAACGTGAGCGGAGTTGTCGGCGGCACTTGCGGCAACACGTTGCGAAGGATCGCGGCCGACTGCACGCGACCGAGCCGGAAGTGCAGCGCGCCGCCTTCCTGCGTGATCGTCGCGCCTGGAAGCCCGACATGCGGCATGTCGCCGAGCACGCTCGGCCATCGCCCGATCGCGAAGCGCTCGCGCGCCGGATCCGTCCACGGCGGGTACGGGAAGTAGCGCGTCTGTCGCGCGAGCACGCTGGCCAATCGCCGCGCGCCGAACTGCTCGACGCCATCGAGCTCGTCGGCCGCGACGAAGATTCCGATCAGGCTCGACGCCGGTGCGTGAAATGCGCCGATCGGAGTCGCGGGCATGTAGCAGACGCCGTCGAAGCCCAGCACCTGGCCGCCGAAGCGCGTCGTGCCGCCGGCCGCGACACGCTGACCCGACTGCGCGGCACGCGTGATCGCACCGATCACCTGCGCGAGGGTGCGTGCCGTCGCATCGCGATCGAGCTGCGGATGCGCGCGTACCGGTAACACGAGCTCCGGGTGATCGAACGCGCGCAGACCATCGCTGCTGAGGACCCACACGATCGCGTTGCTGACCTCGACGTCATCGAGCCAGGCAACTACTCCATCGGCGATGTCGATTCGGGTCGCGGTCATCGACTGGACGATAGCGCGGAATGGTCGGCGTTCACTTCACTCGACGATGGCGTCGATGTTCGAGATCGCCAGCCAGTGCTCGACCAGCTCGATGGCCGGCGCCGCGCGCGCGACCGTGATGCGGTGCTGCCAGCTGCCGTCACCCACGAGATCGAAACGCCCCCACGAGCGCGTCGGCCCGAGTGCCTCGAGATCGCGGAGCAGGCGACGCGCCATGCCGTCGTAGCGCCCGCGGCTGTGGTCATCGTCGCCGCTGATCACGAGCGTGGTACCTGCCGGGGGCCGCTCGGAGAGATCGACGATGCGCGAGATCGCGTCTTCGTCGGTGACCGCATCACCGATCGCGCTCACCGCATCCCGCGCCTCGGCAAACACATGCCCCGCTGCGCGCTTGGTCAGCCGCGCGACATCGCGCGTCGGCGGCGACGGTGCCACCAGAAACAGCGGCTCCGGATCGCCCGAGCTCACCCCATCGAAGCTCACGCGCGCACCTGGCGACAATCTCGCCAGCCATCGCAACCACGCAGGAAACGCCGCGCCGGTTGCGACCCGCTCGAGCTCGCCGACCAGCGGCACGGCAAGCAACAACGCCCAGCCAAAACTGCCGAAGTACCCGAGCCCGTTGTGCCCCAGCGCGCGCAGGCGAACGAACTGCCGCACGTGCGGCCAGGTTGCTTGAAACACCTCGTCGCGATCGCCGAGCTGCGCCACCAGCGCCGCGGCATCTCGCGGACCGGAACGCGTGGCAACATCGTCCGCATTCGCGACCGTGATATCGACCGACACACCCTCGATCACCCCGTGCAAGCGCGGCGGGGCCGTCGGGATCAGCTCGAACCCCAGCGCCGCTGCGAGCCGTGCCGGGTCATCGTGCGTGATCAGCACGTCGACGTCTGCTGCAAACCCGGGCGCATAGACACTCGACCCGTACAGGTCGACGAGCGCGCGCGGATCCGCGACGGCGCGAATGCGTGCGAGAACCCGGTCAGCGCTCGACATGCGCCGGACTCTAAGAGCTGTCCCGTAAGTACGTCCACTGGACGTACCGACGAGGCAGGTTGGTTCGCATCCATCT
>JACCYD010001313.1 GCA_013696695.1 Deltaproteobacteria bacterium
GCGGCATCGATCACCGCGACGTTGACCGGCCCGATCGGCACGCCCGTGAGCGCGCCGGCTGCGACGCCGATCGCGAAGAACATCAGCACGGAAACCTCCGTGCTATAGCAGGACCGTGCCCCCCGCTGCTAGCGACACCGACGGGAACACCGCGGAGCGCTCTGGGAAGATCGACGAGGTTGCCGGGCCATCCGTGACCTGGTTGGGCCACGCCACGGCGGTCGCGGAGCTCGGTGCGGCGCGCTTTCTGTTCGATCCGCTGATGCGCTCGCGCACGCGCGCCGCTGGCAAGGTCGACGCGGTGCTGGTGACCCACTCCCACGTCGATCACCTGAATCGCTGGAGTCTCAAGGCGGTCGATCGCGACTGCCACCTCGTGGTCCCCAAGGGCGCGCGCCAGATCGTCGAGGATCTCGGGTTCCGACAGCTCAGCGAGGTCGATGTCGGCGATCAGCTCGAGATCGGAGGCTCCGTCGTGACCGCCGTGGGCACGCGCCACGATCACGGCCGGTGGCGCAAGAGCCAGGGTCCCGTCGCCCTCGGCTACGTGGTCGCCGGGGGCGGAGCCGCGTTGCACCACGGCGGCGACATCGACTTCTCGGACCACGCCGTGTTCGACGACATCGGCAAGCAGCATGATCGACTCGACGCGACCTTGCTTCCGATCGGCGGCATGTTGCCGGTCTGGTACTACCGCCGCCGCCGAGCGCTGCTCGATCGCGGCGTCCACATCGATCCCGATTGCGCGCTCGACATCTTCGAGCGGCTCGGCGCCAAAACCCTCGTGCCGGTGCACTGGGGCACCGTCAATCTGCGATTCGGGCTGCCGAGCATGCCGAGCAAGCGCCTCGCGCAGGTCGCGGCGGAGCGCAGCGTCGGTGGCGTGCAGATCCTCGCGCACCGCGAGCGTCTCGTGCTGACTCCCCGCTAGCCGCCTCGTCATCCCCAGGGGGCGGCTCACACGACGCCGTGGAACCGAAGACACCCCCACACGCCGATGAACCCGATCAAGACGCCGATCGAGTAGCCGAACCGCTTGTCGTGCACCGTGGGGTCGGTCCCATCGGCCTTCGCCAGCCGGAGCAGCTTGTACGCGTCGTAGATCAACCACGTGCCGGCCACGCTCCCCGTGATGATCGTGCCGGCCCACTTGAAGACAACGTCGGAAACGAGTGGGTCACTCATCGCGTGGCTCCCGGGACGGCGTCGATCAGCATGCGCTTGGCATCGTGGATGACGATCACCGTCATCAGCGGCAGGAACAGCCAGAAGTAGAACGCGACTTCCATGTCGGCGGTGGCAAAGCCGATCAGATAGCCGGTGTACGCGACGATGCGCTCCATCGCGTACGACTTGTAGTTGACCGTTCGCCCTGCCCGCTTCGCGTAGATGCCGCGCAGCGCGGTATTGACGATGCCGAGGAACAGGATCAGCACCACCGGAATGACCGGCGCCCAGCCATACGCGACGCAGATGATGAGGCAGAAGCCGTAGCAAATACCGTCGGTGATCGCGTCGAACATCTCGCCGAACGCGCTCCGGCAATCAAAGATCTTCGCGACCAGGCCATCGACCTTGTCGAGCAGGCCGCAGATGATGATGAACAGCGTCGCCCACTGGCGGTGATCGTTGTGGACCGCCCACACGAAGAACGGCAGGCAGAAGAACCGCGAGGCGGTGACGGCGTTCGCCGGGTTGTACGGCGAGACGATCTTCTTCTCGACAGGAGTCGAGGACGGAATGGGCACGACCGTGCTCACCACTCAACTCGCCTCGGCGTTATTGACGCTCGGCAACGAGGAGGGCGGAAGGGCGTGTCCATCTTCGGCGGCCATCGCGACCAGCCCCGGGTCGACGTGCCGGTAGCGCTTCCACGCGAATCGTACGCGCTGGAGCAACGAGACGTGGCTCATGATGGCGACCGCCCAGCAGCCCGCGAGCAACGGCCGCGGATCGTCGAGCAGCGCGGTGAAGAACACGCCGAAGCCGTAGTAGATGAGGAACTCGGCCGAGCCGAACAGCCCGACGACATCGACCGGGTGGCCGATCTTGCCCTTCTCGCGCCAGATGTCCTGCTGGCTCTCGGCGTAGATCGAGAGCTTGATGATGACGTTGGTGAGCGCACCGGTGATCCCGAAACCCAGTACGACCAAGATGTGTGGATAGTCGTACGCCAGGTTGAGACAACCGCCCGCGTACATGATCCCGAGCACCCAGCGGTCGCAGACGTCGTCCATCACGGCGCCGAAAGTCGAGCGCTGGTTGAAGTTGCGCGCCTTGTAGCCATCGACGTGATCGACCAGGCCGCGCACCAGCAGGATGGCGAGCCCGGGCCACCAGTAGCCGTAGAAGAACACCACGCCGCCGATCAAGCCGATCAGCGCGCCGAGCATCGTCCACGTGTTGGCGTGGAGCGGCATCTTCGCGAGTCCCGAAACGACCGGATGAACGAGTCGGTCGAAGTGCTTCCGGAGCGCGAACAGATTCATGGGGCGGGCGAGACTCTATCTAATTTCGAACCTAGATTGAGTACGAACGACGCGCCCGTCGGTTCACGCGAGCTTCACGTGGAGTGATCTTCAGGCCCCACGTAAAGCGGTAAGAGTCTTGCGTAAAGCGGCAATAAACTGGTCGATCTGACCAGCGGTCACCGACAGCGGCGGCTGGAGCCGGAGGTAGTTACCGTGCCAACCGGACACCGTGATCAACATGCCCTCGGCGTGGAGCAGGTCCTTGATCTTGGCGACCTCGGTCTTGCCGAGGATCTCCTTGGTCGCGCGATCTCGCACCAGCTCGATGCCGCCGAGCAAGCCGGTGAACCGGACGTCGCCGATCCACGGGTCGTTCAGCGCCCACGAGGCCTCGGCGAAGTAGCGGCCCATGTTCGCGCAGTTGTCGATCATGCCCTCGTCGACGATCGCGTCGATCAGCGCGAGGCCGGCGGCCGCGGAGACCGCGTTGCCGCCCGACGTCGGCGTGGTGCCGCCGAAGAACTCCTTGCACACGGCGTTGCTCGCCGCCGTCATGCCGAGCGATCCGACGCCGCCCGACATGCCCTTGCCGCCCGTCATGATGTCGGGCTGGAGACCGTAGTGATCGACGCCGAACATCTTGCCGGTGCGGCCGAGGCCGGTCTGGATCTCGTCGGCGATCAAGAGAATCCCGAGGTCGCGGCGGATCCGATCGAGGCGGTCCCACCACTTCTGCGGCGGTGCGAGCCCACCGACGGCCTGCATCGGCTCGGCGATGATCGCGGCGGTGTCGCGTGACGCGAGCTGCTTGTCGACGCCATCGAGGCACTCGGCCTTGCACGTCTTGACGTCCTTGCCGACCGGGCAGCGATAGCAATACGCCATCGGGATCGCGAAGTTCTCCGTGCCCATCGGCTTGCCGGCGCTGTCGCGATACTTCTCGCTCGCGGTGACCTCGAGCGAGCCCAGCGTCAGCCCGTGGTAGCCGTTCTGGAGGTAGGCAATGTCCGGCTTCTTGGTGTGCTGACGGGCGATCTTGAGGGCGAACTCGTTCGCCTCGCTGCCGCCCGTCGAGAAGAACGCCCGGTCGATCGATTTCGGCGCGAGCTCCATCAGCCGCTGGGCGAGCTTCACCATCGCGACGGTGCCGTGCTTGCCGGAGACTTGAAGCACCTCGCCCATCTGCTTGGTCGCGGCTTCGACGATCCGCGGGTGACAGTGACCCGCGTTGTTCACGAAGTAGCCCGACGTGAGGTCGAGGTAGTCCTTCCCATGGATGTCGGTGACGACGCAGTTCTTGGCTCGCGCCACGATCACCGGCTCACCGGCCGGGTGGGTCCACGGCCGCATCACGTATCGCTGATCGGCCGCTTCGATGGCTTCGGCGTTCGGAGTCTTGTCACCCATCGGTTCGTTCGTCTTTCTGTTCGTGGCTGCCACGCGGCCGTAGTTCATCACCCAAGTAAGCCAGGTCAAGTTCCAGGGTTAGCTTACGCCCGCATCTGCCACGAAACGCCGCGCGCCGCGGTCCCAGATCCTCATCGAGTCGCGCACGAGGGTGCCGCCGTTGATCTCGAAGATGCGATAGCGCGCGGTCCTCTCCGGTTTGTCGTGGAAGTACGTGCCCGAGACGATGCCTCGCACCGGAACCGCGCCGCCCGGTCCCGCGAGAGACTCGGTCATATCGCGATGCTCGTGGCCGTGGACGATCAGATCAGCGCCCGCGCCGGCGATCACCTGCGCGAACGCGGCGTGATCGCGTAGCCCACGGATTCGACTCAGCGCCCGCTTGCCGGCCGGAGGGTGGTGGATCGCGATCAGCCGGAATTTGCCTGCGAGCCGCGGGTCGTTCAGCACGCGCTCGAGCCGCGCGAGCTGCCCGGGGCCGATGCGTCCGTGCGCGGTGAACCACGGGGTCTGCCGGCTGGTCGACAGGCCGATCAGCGCGACGTCACCGCGCACGCGCACGATCGGCCACCGCGGGGAGCCATCCTCGAGGAGATCGGTCAACGGCTCGCTGGCTGCGAGATCCGAGGCTGTCCACGCCCAGGCCGGATCCGTGCTCGCGAACGGCGCGAACGTCTCGGCGAACAGTCCGACGCCCTCGGCGACGTACGCGTCGTGATTGCCGGGGATCACTGTGATGTTGGTCGTGCCGTGCGCGAGCCCGTCGAACTTGCCGCGCGCGAACTCGAACTCCCGGCGCAGTGCCAGGTTGGTGACATCGCCCGTGCACAACACGTGGTCGATGCCCTGGGTGTTGAGATCCGCGACCATGTCCTCGAACGCGGCCACGTGATGATGGCGGCTGCGGGTCGAGATCAGGTTCATCGCACCGATCCAGCGCTTGTTGGCGAGCTCCAGCCAGCGCGCGCCAGCGTGCGACAGCAGGTGCAAATCGGAGCAGTGCGCGAGCCGCATGCGAAGGGACATTCCTAGCATGCGGAGCCGCTCGAGATGGCTATCGCGTGCCGACCGCCTTGGCGCGGCGATCCATCGTTTCCTTGGCGGCCGCGTAGTTGACGCCCGGAATGACACCCGGGTTCATCATGCAGCTGCTCAGGCGGAACACGAATGCCTCGAACTCGTCGGTGCGCCGCCACTCGTCGAGCTTCACCCGCTCGCCATAACAGACGAACGCGTTGTTGAGGTCGCCGCCGTGCGGGGTCAGCCAGAACGAATCCCAGCGCGCGAAGTAGCCGAGCTTCTGCTGCGCATCGAACCACGCTCCGGCCTCCGACCACATCTGCATCGCCTCCGGCTCGCGGCCCACGATCGGACGGTTCGCCCCGATGAATAACACTGCCTTCTCGTTTCCCATGTCTACGTCCTCCGCCGTGGACTTCATCATCGTGCCCGGGGTGCCGCAACCACGCGAGCGTGCGAACATCGGAGCGTGGGTACCCGCGACGGCCTCGAGGCCGCACTCCTCGCGAGCTGGGATCGCGAGACCCTCGCGGTCTATGCCGACCACCTGCAGGCGCAGGGAGATCCGCGCGGCGAGCTGATCGCGCTGGATCTCGAGCTGGCGACGCGCAGCAGTCCCGAGCTGGTCGCGCGCCGGACGTCGCTGATGACCGGCTGGCTCGGCCGGCTGGTGCCCTCGAATCCACACACGCCGTGGATCGGCGACTCGTTTCGCTTCGGGTTCGTCGACAACCTCGTGCTCGAGGGCGAGGAGGATGCGACCGGCCGCCTCGAGCAGGTGCTCGCCAGCCCGCTCGCCCCGTACCTCAAGCGCGTCACGCTGCGCGGCGATACCGCGCACATCAGCGCGATGCTGCGCGGGTTGTCGTGCACCACACACGCGTGGCTATCGCAGCTCGCGGTGCGGGCGTGGGGGCAGCCGGTGGTGGAGCAGGCGATCGTTGACGGCTTGATCGCGGTGACGCCCGCGTTGAGCACCCTCGACGTGCACGGCCACGACGTGTTCTCGACGTTCGCGCATCCGTCCCTGCGGCGCCTGCGGATCACCGGGCACGGCGCGCTGCCGGGCATGTTCGACGAGCACGCACCGATGGTGGGCGTCGAGGCGCTCGATCTCGCGCTCGACGAGCCCGCCGACCAGGAGCGCTGGACCGATCCACCACTGCAGCCGATCGCCCGCCTCTGCCTGCCCGCACTGCGCAAGCTCGATCTGTCGCGCAACGAGCCGGAGCAGCGCCGCACGGGCGACTTCTTCCAGGATCCCGACGGCGACTACGAGCCCGAGGATGCTACCGGTTTGCAGCATCGCAGCGCGCTCCAG
>JACCYD010001320.1 GCA_013696695.1 Deltaproteobacteria bacterium
GGACCGGTGGGGTGGGAGAGGTGTTCTCTGCCGAGCACCAGACCTCCGGCGCCCAGGCGGCGGTCGAGGTGGTGAACGCGCAGTTCAAGCCCGAGGCGACGACGGCCTACCTCGATGGCGTTCGTAAGCTCCAGGCGGTCAAGCACGCCGGGCTGGTGCCGATCCTCGACGTCGGCGTCGATGCCGCGGGGCGGTCGTACGTGGCGATGGCGCCGATCGAGGGCGAGCCGCTCGCGAAGCGAATCACCGACCTCGGCCGGTTGTCGATCACGCAGATCGGCGAGATCGCCCGCCAGCTCGCGAATGCGCTCGCCGCGATCCACGACGAGGGGCTTGTCCACGGCGACCTCAAGCCGAGCTGCATCTTCCTGTTGCCCCAAGGGGCGCTCGCTCGCGGCGAGCCCGTGAAGATGATCGAGGTCGGCGCGGTGTTCGCGAAGCGTGCATCCGCGATCCCGGTGGCACCGGTGTATACGGCGCCGGAAGTGTGGAGCGCGAATGCAACGGACTGGCGCATCGATGCGTACTCGCTCGGCTGCGTGATCTTCGAGATGGCCACCGGCAAGCCGCCGTATCTCGGCAAGCCCGAGGAGATTCGCGCGAAGCACCTCTCGATGCGTGCGCCGTCGGCGCGATCGATGATGCCGGACGTGCCGCCGTCGCTCGACGTCATGCTCGGACGGCTGATGTCGAAGGCGCCCGAAGATCGCTACGGATCGATGCGCGAGATCGCGCGCGCGTTCGAAACGATCATGGGGGGAGCGACCCGCGCGGTGGCCACGACGGACACCAGCACGCCGGTGTTCAAGGGGGAGATTGCCGGCGCGCCCGCGAAGGATCCCGAGGCGGGCGTGACGTCCGGCGAGCTCAAGGCGCGAGTCACACCCGCGAAGGAGCCACCGAAACAGCCGGAGATGGCGTCGGTGGTGGCGTCGGGTGCGGTCGAGATTTTGCCGGAGCCCGCGCCGATGGCATCGCCAACGGCTTCGTCGCCGGGCCCCGGTAACACGACGCAGATCAAGAAGCAGGGCGGCTCGCCGCTCGCGTTGGTGATCATCCTGATCGTCGTCGTGGCCGGTGGCGGCATCGCGATCGCGATGATGATGAGCTAACGCGAGGCGTCGCGCATCAGCCGGGCAAACGCGGCGCCGGTGGCTTCTGCGATCTTCTCGAGATCGTCGAGCCGTACGCCACCTGGCTTGGCGACCGCGAACATCGCGATGATGTGCTCGCCGACCTTGATCGGCGCGACGACGAGATCGCCGAAGCGCGAGCCGAGCGAGGCGAGCAGCAGGTAGTCGAGCGCGTTGAGGTTGCCAGACTCGCCGCGCACCGTGGTCTTGCGGCTGATCACGGCGGGAAACAGGCCGTGCTGATCGAGCGGCACGGCGATCGCGGGGAGCTCGGTCGCATCGCGGCAGAACCCGATCCAGCTCACGGCCGCCTTGCCGCGGACGACGAACAGCATCGCTGCGCTCGCGTACTTGATGAAGCCGTCGATCGCGTCGATCGCCCGCGCGGCGACGGCCTCGCGATCGTTGCCGGCGAAGATCCGCTTCGTCGCGGTCTTCAGATCCGGAAACGTGGTGCGCTCGCGCGCGGCGAGTCGCTTCGCGCGCACGACGGCATCGATGTGCTCGGGGTGATCCTTGAGCAGATCCGAGAGCGTCTTGAGGTAGCGGCGGCGCTCGCCGTCCATCGGACCACGCGGCGGCTCCGGCGCGCCGGGCGGTAGCGCATCGGAGTCGTCCATGTTCGGCCGCGCCACCGCCTGCGGGATGCCGGTGACGACCGAGATCTCGTCGCTCATCAACTGCGCTTCGAGCGCGGGGTCGATCCTGGGAGCGAGCTGGAACACCTGGCTGTCTTCGCTGCGCGTGCCGTTGGCGCGCAGGAAGCGCGGATCGCGCTCGATGCGATACAGATGCTCGAGCTGGAACTTGATTCGCAGCTCGGCGGCGATCGATGGCACCAGCAGCGCCGGCGTGCAGCCCAGCTCGTTCGCGATTTCTTTCTGCGCGGCAGGAGTCAACGGCATCTCCGATGCGATCACCATGCGCTTGCCGGCGCGTACGATCGGCACCACGGCGTACTTCTCCGCCAGCCGCGCCGACAGCCGGCGCTGGAGCGACGACTCGGCACGTAGGAAGTGCGAGCGGAGCGCCGCGGGCAAGCCGTGAAGGCGCCCGAGTGCCTTCGTGAGGTCGTCGAGCGTGAGGTAGCCGAGCTCGACGAGGTTGGTGCCGACGCGGCCGCCCCACATGACCTGTGCGCGAAGCGCCTCGGCGACTTGCTCTCGAGTGAGCAGGCCGTCCTCGACGAGCATCTCTCCCAGACGCGCCACATTTGAATGGTACCCCAGCTGGTAACCCGGAATGGGGCATCGCCACTCCAGGCCGTCGAGAGCGAGCGCACGGTTGCGTGTGGCACGCCGCGAGCTGAAGGAGACGGCATGAAGCTCGATGCCTTCGCCCTCTCGATCTCCGGTCGTCGCCACAGCAACGAGGACGCGGTCTGCGCGCGCCCCGAGCTCGGCCTGTTCATGGTCGCCGACGGGCTCGGCGGCTACGAAGGCGGCGAGATTGCCAGCACGATCGCCGTCGAGACAATCCAGGATCTCGTGCGGCGCACCGCCAGCGATGCCGACGTGACCTGGCCTTACAGCATCGACCGCACGCGCAGCCTCGAGGAGAACGAGGTGATCGTGGCGACCAAGGTCGCGAACGATCGGATCGTCGCCCGGCGCTCCGGCGTGCTCGATCAGATGGGCTCGACCGTGGCGCTGCTGCGGTTCGCGCGGGCCGGCCGCGTCGTGATCGCGCACGTCGGTGACAGCCGCGTGTATCGCCTGCGCGACGGTGCGATCCAGCAGCTGACGGCGGATCACTCGCTGGTCAATCAGATGATCGCGGCGGGCATGACACCGGATGAGACGTTCCCGTGGCGCCACGTGATCACGCGTGCCCTCGGGCTGGCGAGCGCCGAGCCCGACGTGCAGAGCGAGACGGCGATCACCGACGATCTCTACCTGTTATGCAGCGACGGGCTGTACGAGGGGCTCGAGCCGGCGGAGATGGCGACGCTGCTGGATCCGATCACGCACGGCGTGTCGATCGAGCACTGTTGTCGCGAGCTGGTGACCGCGGCATACGAGGGTGGCAGCCGCGACAACATCTCGGCCGTCGTCGTGCGCGCTTGCTAAGAGTCTTCGCCGCCGTCGTCGACCAGCCCGTGCTTGCGCGCGAGCGTGCGCAGGTGCTTGCGGTCGATTCCCGATTCGCGCGAGGCCGCAGACAGGTTGCCGCCGGTGCGCGCGAGCACGTCCGCGAGGTAGCGACGCTCGAGGTCGTGGAGCATTGCGGCCTTGGCCTCGGCGTAAGGCAGGTCGCTGCGCACGGCGAGCCCGTCGCCGACGATCGGCGACGCCTCGAGCCGGATCGTGAGATCCGAGAAGCGCTGCGCACCGGGTGCGAGGGCGATCGCGCGATCGAGCACGTTGCGCAGCTCGCGGACGTTGCCGGGCCACGCATGGGCGATCAGCCGATCGAGGTTGGCGCCCGCCGGTGCTTCATCCGCCAGCCCGCGCCTGCGCAGCAAGTCGCGCGCGAGCAGCGGGATATCCTCGCGGCGCGAGCGCAGCGGCGGCAACACGATGCGGACGACGGCGAGCCGGTACAGCAGATCGGGGCGGAATCGGCCCGCGGCCACCTCGGCATCGAGATCGTCGCGCGATGCCGCGATCACGCGGACGTCGACCGCGCGCTCGGTATCGCCGCCGAGCGGACGCACCACGCGCTCCTCGATCACCCGCAGCAGCCGTGCTTGCACGGTGGCCGAGATGCGTCCGAGCTCGTCGAGAAACAGCGTGCCGCCATCGGCGCGCACGATCATGCCGTTGCGCGCGTTCGCAGCGCCGGTGAACGCACCGCGCACGTGACCGAACAGCTCGCTCTCGAGC
>JACCYD010001339.1 GCA_013696695.1 Deltaproteobacteria bacterium
GCGCAGGTGATCGAGCATGGCGGGCCGCGCGTCCTCGACGTCTACAACTGCGAGCTCGGTGATGCCGGCGTCGCCGCGATCGCGCGTGCGCTCGCCTCGCCCGCGTGCCGCGTCGAGCACGTCTACCTCGGCGGTAACGCCGCCGGTCCGCGCGCCGCCGAGGCGCTCGGCGAGCTGATCGCGACCACCACGCGCCTGCGCTCGCTCCAGCTGTCGGCCAGCCGATTCACCGGCTGCATCGAACCGATCGTCGCCGGGCTCGCCTGCAATCGCTCCCTCGAGGAGCTCGGGCTCGCGTCGTGCGGCATCGACCCGCGCGGCGGCGTCGCGATCGCGAAGGCGCTGACGCGCCATCCCAGGCTATTGCGCCTCGACTTCGCAATCGCGCCCTCGGCCCGCGCATTACAAGAGCCGCCGAACCGGATCGGCGATCTCGGTGCGCCCGGCCTCGCCGAGCTACTCCGAGCGAACGGCCCGCTGCGCGCGCTCGACCTTCGCGAGAATTCGATCACGTCGCGCGGCGCGTTCCCGATCCTCGAGGCGCTCCACGCCAATCATCACCTCGTCGAGCTGAAGCTCCACCACCGCGTGGCGCGCACGATCCGCCGGTCGATCCGACTGCGTCTCGATGCGAATGCGGCGCACACCGGCAAGCCCACGATGCCGGCGCACGTCGCGGCGATCCAGAGCGTCTATCGCACCGCGACGGCGTCGTTAGGTGGCCCGTCAGTACAAATGTACTGACGAGCCGCGCAAGGAGGTGTCTTGATCCGCGCCGCGCTCTCCTTCACCGGAGCCGCGCTTCACCTCACGTTAATTGCGACCCGGATCGAGGTACCACCGCGGCCCGTCAGTACATTTGTACTGACGACGCTGTACCGACGATGCATTCCTTCGAAGAAGGCGCGGATCACGGTGGTCCGTCAGGCGGACGCGTCTGCCCGCGGATTCCCAGCAGCGCGTCGGGGTTGGTGTTCGAGGGTGGGTGCCGAGTGCTGGACATTGTCCGGGTTGTCGGCAGTTAGACGAACGGACCCTTGGTGAAGGTGTCGTCCGCTTCCTCTGCAGGCTGAGGCTCGGGCGGCGGAAGGTACCGGAGCTCGATTCCGGGGAACCGCTTCGCGAGGGGTTCGACGACCGCTGACGTCACTCCTGCCTCGTACAGCTCGACGAGCTCGAGGGGCATCCGGTTTCCGGCATCCGCAAGCGCGGCCACGCCGCCCCAGCCGACGTTGTTACGCGACAGGATCAGCATCCGTAGCCGCGTCAACACCGGCGAGCCCGCCAGCGCGACGACGCCGTCCGGCCCGATGTCGTTGTCCGTCAGGTCGAGCGCCTGCAGCTCCGATAGCGCGGCCCGTGCCAGCAGCTTCGCGCCGGCGTCGCCGATCGCGCAGTGGAGCAGTTGGAGACCTTCGAGTCGCGGCCAGTGCGGCGATGCGAGCAGGGTCGCGAGGCCCTCGGAGCCGGGTCGAGTGCGCTGCTCGGTCGTGCTGATCGACAACTCGCGCACGCGAGCGAGCTCGGGAACCACCGCGAGTGCGCGGAGCTGAGCCTGGACATCAGGCGACGTACAAAGGATCAGCCGCCGCAGGAATGGCTCTTCGGCGAACACCGTCGCGGCGTGCGCCACCAGCTGATCGATCGAGCAGAACCAATCGCGCGCGAACCCCTCGCGGCCGAGACCGTCGCAACCGCGCGCATCGCGCGAACGCAGGAGGCTCTCCCCAAGCTCTGCCTGCCGTTCACCGTACGCGGACGCGAGCTCGAGCTGGATCAACTCGCCGCGGATCGCGTGCTCGCCGCTTCTTCGAGCAGCGCGTCGGCGTACACGCGCTTCAGCTCGACATCATCGGGTGATGCCACGAGCTGGTCTCCGAGGCGCTGACGTTTGGGGGTCATCTGCGACCTTCACGCGCCCTCGCCCGACCTTCGTGCTCCGTCGAGAAGTTGTGCAACCTGTGCCTGCCCCTCAGTCGTCGTCGCCGTGACCCCTCAGTCGTTGTCGCCGCCCTTGAGGCCGTGACGTTTGAGCAGCTCGCGAAGGTGATACCGCGTGAGCCCGGCTTCTTGCGCGGACCGCGTGATGTTGCCTTCGTTGCGAATCATCAGCGCGCCGAGATATGCGATCTCGAATGCATCGACGACGGACTGCTTCGCGCCCTTGAAGCCGAGACCCGCGCGGAGCAGCGACGCATCGAACGTCGCCGGACCGCTCTGCTGCGGCAGATCGACGCCGGACATCTTCGCGGCCGCGCGCTGTGCTGCCTGCGCACCGGCTTGCGCCAGATCGTGGCTGACCACGATCGACGGGCCCATCTCGCGACCGAACACCAGATCGGTGCGCGTGATCACCGGGCCATCCGAGAGCGCCGCGGCGCGCTCGACGACGTTGCGCATCTCGCGAACGTTGCCCGGCCAGCTGTGCGAGATCAGCGCGGCCATCGCATCCTGCGAGAACGACATCGTCATCCCGCGGCGGCCGGCGATCTCGCGCAAGAAGTGATTGGTCAGGCCCGGGACGTCTTCGCGGCGCTCGCGCATCGGCGGCAGCTCGACGTGGACGACCGAGAGCCGGAAGTACAGGTCCTCGCGAAACCGCCCGGTGTTCACC
>JACCYD010001346.1 GCA_013696695.1 Deltaproteobacteria bacterium
CTCGACCGACTGCGCGTAGAAGCCTTCGATCGCGTGCTTCTTGACCGAGCCCTTGAGCACGCTGCGCACGTGATCGCAGAGATATTTGACGTAGTTCTCGACCTCGAACCAGCGCATCGGTTCGCCCTCGAAGTTGACGCGCATCGAGTAGCGCAGCGTCACCTTGACGTGATCCGCGGTCTCGACGACGCAGCCATCGCTGACCTTGTTGTTGAGCACGCGGAGGAACACGGTTTCGATCAAGCGATCGTCGGTCTTCGGGGTCGAGGTCGACAGCTGCAGCACCTCGAGCATCTGATCGTATTCGAGCAGCAAGTTGGTCGGGCCTTGCTCGACCCGCCGATTGCCTTGCTTGTCGACGACGAGCACCGCGTACCCCACCCACACCGCGAGCGACGGCACGCCCTCGTACTTGGTGTTGAACACGATCGTGCGCGGCTTGGTGAACCGATCGTGCTCGGCGGTCGAGGTCGGCCCCATCGCGACGAGCTGCGCCGCCGAGCTCTTCTTCTTCGACTGCTGGACTTCGGCCTCGGGCACCACGCCCGGTCGGGCGTCGTCGGTCTCCAGCGCGCGCAACGCGCGGTTGTGTGCGAGCACCGCGGCGTTGCCCGGGTACCAGGTGTTGCACTCGCGATCCGACAGCACGCGCCGGATGATCACCTCGTCGACGGGATTCGGCAGCAGCATCGCCGGCCCGTGCACCATGTGGATCGCGCCGGTCTTGCGATTCATCACGTAGCGGCCTTCGCCCGCGGGCACCGCAACGGCAAAGTGTTTCTCGCGGCCGTCGTATCGCACGAGCGAGTGTTCCTCGCGCGGGTAGTAGATCGCCGTCTGCTTGCCGGTGATGAACAGCTCGTCGCCTTCCTTGTGGGCGTGGCCGTTCTCGGTGTACGGCGCGATCACCTTGATGTGGAGGCCCTGGATCTCGTTGAGCTCGAGCGCGCGAAACTTGCGCAGCCCGTCTTTGAGGATGAAGGCCTCGGTCGGCTCGGGGAACACGACCTGCGGGCCGCGCTCGTAGCGCTTCTTGCCGTTCTGATCGACGAGGATGCAGTACTCGAGGCGCTCGAGCGTCAGGGCATCGCGAACGTATGCGCCTCCTTCATCCTGCACCACGCCGACACCCGTCGGGGGAATGTAGAAGGAGACGTCGATCCCCTTGATGACGAGCAGCTTGCCGACGCTGAGATCCGCCGGCGCACGCGCGATCGGTTGCACGGCGTCGGGCAGCGCTCCGTCGATGGTCGCCGGCTTGATCACCGCGGTGCTCCAGTTCTTGCGCGCCTCGTCCTCGTTGTAGACGCGCACGAGCAAGTACTGGTTCGAGCGCAGGTGGTGACCTTGCACGAGCTTGACCATCTGCCCGGGCCACAGCGCGAACGCACACGGACCGGTGATGTTGATCTTGCGACCGACGCTGAGATCCGGCGACGGATACACGCCGCCCGCCGGTGGATGGTCGTACTTCGCAGAGGGATTCTTCAGGATCAGATAAAAGCCTTCGGGTGCGATCGCGATCTGCTGCACCGCCTGCTCGAGCGAGCACGGCTCGAACAACTTCGTCGACTGGTGAAACACGACGGGGCGCTCTTGCGCGGTCGGGTTGATCACCGTCGGACCGGTGTACGTCTTGACGATGCCCTTGGTGACATCTTGCATGTACGCGTACTCGCTCGGTGCGAGCACGAGATCGCGCTTGCTGTTGCGTTCTTCCATTGGCAGCTCCCCTCGTGCAGTTTCGCGTCCAAGCCGAGATGCGCGAAACTGCTCGCGCGTTGCAGCGCGCGTTGCTTCGATGCGGAGCAGCTGCTCCGTTATTTCGCAGTCACGGTCATCAGCGTCGAGGCAGCCTCGTTCTCGGTGACGGACACCGAGTACGTCTTACCGTCGCGCCGGCTGATCTCCATCCGATAGCCACCCATGTACAGCTGCTCGCTCTCGACCGTGTAGCCCTGCGTCTTGATGTAGTCGACGAGCTCCTTGTGCACCGCATCGCGGGCGCGAGGAATTTGAAACGTCACGTCCTTGCCGAGCATCTGCGTGCCGTCGTCGGCATCGGCGGGGATCGGGAACTCGCCCGGTCCAGACTTGAACTTCGCCGACAGCATCGAGGCTTTCTTCGCATCGGCGGGCGGGTCCCCGCCGGCATCCTGCATGTTGGTCGGCACCGTCACCCGCTCGGTGACCGGGATCGCGGTGGGACCACCGCACGCGAGGACAACGGACAGGACCAGCGTGCGCATCGCGATCATCCTAGCCGGTTTCCGTCGGACCACGCTCGGCGGGCCGTGACCAGTGGTTGACACCGTGCCTCGGCCATGTCGACATGCAGGGATGATCGCTGCCGCAGCCGCCGCCCGCCTCCGCGGTGCGATCGCGCTCGCAACGATCTGCATCATCGTCGCCAGCGGCGCCCTCGTGCGGCATCACGAGGCCGACGTCACGCACGTCACCGACGGGCGCACCGGCATCACGAGCCACGCTGCCGAGGTCGATTGCCAGGACGGCACCCCGGTCTCGCACCTCCACTCGCTTGCAAGCGATCAACACGCCGAGGTCTGCGGCCTGATCGCGGCGCTCCAGCAGCCCACACGGATCTCTCATTTTCCGCCGATCGCCCTGCAGGCGATCGCGATCGAGCGCGCGACCGCGCCGCCGATCGTCGTTCACACCCAGTCACCGCTCCTGCACTCCGCACCGAAGACCTCTCCGCCTCGCGCGTGATCGCGAGAAGCGTGCGCCGGATCATCTGGCGCGCTGGTCTGCGCGGTGATCGCCGCGCGTTCACGCCACGCCATTGTTGCGGCGACCGGAGAGTGTCTTGCAGTCAGAAGCTCGTTCGAACGCGATCCGCCGGATCGCGACCTCAACTGTCATCTGCGGTGTCCTGCTCGGGACCGCCGCTGCCCAGCCCATCGATTAACCCACCACCACGGACTGCACCGGCACGCTCGACGGTCACGTCGTCGATGCGGCGACGCACGAGCCGGTGATCGCCGCGACCGTGCGCACCGGCGCTCAGTTACTCGCCACCACCGACGAGGCTGGCCGGTTCGCGTTGACGAATCTGTGCAAGCGTCCACTCTCGATCGTCGTCGAGCGCGACGATTACAAGCCGGTCGAGCGTACGATCTCGATCAGCGGTCACGTCTCGATCGAGATCGAGCTGACCACCGCCGGCGAGGTCATCGAGCTGCGCGACAAGGCACCGCCGCCGCCCGACATGCGGTCGACGGCGACGATCGATGGTGCGGCGCTCGAGAAGTCGCGCGGTAAGGCATTCACCGCTGCGCTGGCCGACGTGCCCGGCGTGTCGGAGTTGCGCTCGGCGACCGGCGTCGCGAAGCCGATCATCCGCGGTCAGTTCGGGCGGCGACTGCTGATCCTCGTCGATGGCGTCCGGCATCGCTCGCAGGATTGGGGGCTCGACCACGCTCCCGAGATCGATCCGTTCATCGCGGATCGGATTCGCGTCGTGCGTGGTCCGGGCGGCGTGCGCTACGGCTCCGATGCGATCGGTGGCGTCGTGCTCGTCGATCCTCCCGACCTGCGCCACGAACCGGGGACGAACGGTGAAGTGCACGCGATCGGCGCCGCCAATGGACGCGGCGGCACGTTGGCGGCCCGGGTCGCGCACGCGATCGACAAGCAGCTCGGCGTCCAGCTCGAAGGTTCGCTGCAGCGCCTGTCGGCGGCCAGTACGCCCGACTACGCGCTCGACAACGCCGGCGTGTTCGAGTGGACCGCGGGCGCGACGATCGGATGGCGCCGCAAGAAGGCGGAGTACACTGCGTCGTATCGCCACTTCGATGCGGAGCTCGGCGTGTGTGCGTGCCTGCGGGTCCACAACGTCGAGGACTTCCTCGCGCAGGCCGAGGCCAAGGAGCCGGTCGGTGTGGAGCAGTTCAGCTCGGACTTCGAGATCGATCGGCCGAAGCAGGCGGTCCGTCACGATCTCGCGCTTGCACGCGCACGCTTCGAGCTCGCCGGCGGCACGCTGACCTCGACGGCCTCGTTCCAGCAGGACTTCCGCCGCGAATTCGACGTCGTGCGCGACGCGGAGACCGCCGGTGCGCAATACAACTTTCGGCTGCTGACCGGCGAGCTCGACACCGTGTTCGAGCACGGTCCGGTGCACCTCTCGGAGCACTGGCATCTCCGCGGCTCGGCCGGGGTGCTCGCGACCGCGCAGGTTCACGACTACGCGGGCCTCCAGCTGATCCCGACCTATCGCGGGATCGGGGCAGGCGCGTACGTCACCGAGCGGTTGACCGGTCACGACACCGATCTCGAGCTCGGCGTGCGCTACGACGCGCTCGCTCGCTCGGCGGCGCTCACGCAGATCGACTTCGATCGCCTGGTGCGCAGCGGCCAGCTCGAGGCGTCGGCGTGTACGGAGGCCGGCGATACCGTCGATTGCGACTCGCGCTATCACACGTTCGCGACCTCGTTCGGTGTGGCGCAGCGGTTCGGCGCGGCGCTGTCGCTCAAGGGCGACGCCTCGATCGCGTCGCGCGCGCCGAACCCCGACGAGCAATACATCAACGGTACGTCACCGACGTTCCCGGTGCTCGGGCTCGGCAAGCCCGACGTGCGCCCGGAGACGTCGTACGCGTCGTCGCTGACGCTTACGTACAACGCGGCGAAGGTGAAGGGCGAGGCGTCGGTGTTCGCGAGCTACATCGACGACTATATTTACTTCGCGCCAGCACTCGATGCCGACGGCGCGCCGGTGTTCGACGTCACGATCCGCGGTGCGTTCCCTCGCTTCGTCACCCGCGGGGTCGACGCAGTGTTCTACGGCGCCGACGGTGGGATCTCGGTGGCGCCGTCGCCCTATCTCGAGCTGGCTGCGCAGGCGTCGCTGGTGCGTGCGAAGAACCGCGACGACGATTCGTTCCTGGTGTTCGTGCCCCCGGATCGCTATCGCGGATCGATCACGGTGCGACCGCCCGATCGCTGGCGCTCGCCGCGCAAGGGCTTCGCCACGCTGAGCGGCACGTACGTGACCCGGCAGAAGCGCTTCGACCTCGCCGCCGATTTCGTCGAGCCGCCGCCGGCGTACTTCCTGCTCGGCGGCGAGCTCGGCTTCGAGACCTGCTTCGGGCATCAGACCGCGCGCTTCGCGCTGCAGGGTTCGAACCTGAGCAACGCGCGGTACCGCGACTACACGAGCTTGATGCGGTACTTCGCCGACGAACCTGGCTGGCAGGCGTGGCTGCGGATGACGGTGGTCTTCGACTCGAAGGGGACGAACAAATGAGAGCGCTCGCATGCTGCCTGCTCTCCGCGTGCGCGCTCGACGCGCAGACGCTCAACGATCAAGAGGTCATCACGTCGGTGATCCTGCACTTCGAAGGTGCGGCCGCCGGGGACTTCGAGTTCGACGATCCCGATGGCGACGGTGGCGAGCCACCGGTGACCGATCCGATCGCGCTCGTACCCGGAGCGTACACGCTGAC
>JACCYD010001381.1 GCA_013696695.1 Deltaproteobacteria bacterium
GTTCCGAGCGCCGGCGACAGCCCGACCTGCTGCATCAGCAGCGCGATGCCGACGACCAGCATCAGCGCCGCCGCCGTGAACGACTCGCGCAGCTTCGCCCCGGCAAGGAACTGGAACAGCGGCCGCACCACGAAGCGACCGAGGGCGATCACGCCGACGACCGCACCGAACACCATCAGGCCCGACAGCCAGCCCGGCCGGCCGGTCTCCGAGGTGACGTCGGTGACGACCTTGACCGTCGACACACCGAGCAGCGGGAACACGGCGAGGATCGGGATCACCGAGATGTCCTGGAACAGCAGCACCGAGAACGCGGACTGCCCGCCCGAGGTCTTGAGCATGCCGCGCTCGGACAGCGTCGACAGCACGATCGCCGTCGACGAGCCCGCGAACGTCAGGCCGACGGCGAGCGCGACCTTCCAGTCGAGCCCGACGACCAGCGAACCACCGAAAATCACGGCCGCGGTGACCGCGACTTGCAATCCGCCAAGCCCGAAGATCGGGCGGCGCATCTGCCACAGCAGCGAGGGCCGCAGCTCGAGCCCGACGAGGAACAGCATCATCACGACGCCGAACTCGGCGAAGTGCATGACCTTGTGACCTTCACCGCCGACCAGCCCGAGCAGCCATGGACCGATGACGACACCGGCGACCAGATAGCCGAGCACCGCACCGAGCCCCGAACGCTTCGCGATCGGCACGAACACGACCGCCGCGGCGAGATAGACCAACGCCTGTGCGAGGACGCTGTCGCTCATGCGACCTCCCGGGGAGCCATCACGTCGTCGAGGGTGAGCGCGAGATTCTCCGCAGCCGCGGCTCGATCGAGATCGAGGCGATCGTCACGCAACGCCTCGAGGAGCTTCACGTACGTGAGGCGACTCGCCGCGACATCGGAGTCACCGATCACGCGCAACGCCGCGTGCACCGCGAACGGCGCGAGGTAGCGCATGCCGCACAGATAGGCGGTCTGGTCCCACGGCGCGAGCAGCTCCTTGATCGTGAACCGGTTGTAGCCGCCCTTGCGATACGCCGCCTCGGGGCCGCCGGTGGTGATCGCGTTGAACGTGATCTTGCCGCGCAGCTTGTCGCCGCCGTCGCCGTACGCCCAGCCGTGCTCGAGCACCAGGTCCTGCCACTCCTTGAGGATCGATGGGGCCGAGTACCAGTAGAACGGGTGCTGGAACACGATCACGTCGTGCTCGACCAACAGCGCTTGCTCGCGCCTCACGTCGATCCCCATCGTCGGATACGCCTCGTAGAGATCGTGGATCTTGACGCCTTCGAGGTGGTCGATCGCGTCGACGAGTCGCTTGTTGACGCGCGAGCGCTCGAGCACGGGGTGCGCGAACAGAACGAGAACCCTCCGCATGGCCGGATCCGGTGTTACCACCGAGTGCGGTCGGGAGGGTTCCGAGTAACCCTCCCCGATCGGCGATGCGGGTATGCTTTGCTGGATGCGCTGGGTCCTCGCGCTCGTACTCGCTAGTTGTTACCGGCCGGCGCCGAGCCCGGGCGCGCCGTGCGCACCCGACGACACCTGCCCGACGGGGTTGACCTGCAAGCGCGACCTTTGCGTGCTTCCCGGCGCCGCTGACGACGCCGCCCCGGCGGATGGCCCGCAAGACATCAGCACGCCGGTTGACTCGTCGGTGAACCTCACCGGCTGTGCCGACAAGTCGCGCGAAGGCTTCGCCGACGTCGCGGACTTCCCCACGATCGCCGGCTGCGCCGCGAGCTGGGAAGGCGCGAAAGACCTGCGCGCGTCGAGGTCCGGCGGGACGTGCGGCAACGACCTCGGCGAGTGCGACGCGCCGGTGGATGCATGTGCCGAAGGCTGGTCGATCTGCGGCGATGATGGCGACCCGACGATCCTGTCCACGCGCGCAACCGCCGCGCAATGCGCGAGCGGCGCCAGCACCGGCGCGTTCGCGGCTGCGCTCTCGCACTGCAGCGCGTTTCCAGCCAGCGCCTGCGAGTACGTCCTGCCGCTCGGCTGTCTGGTCTCGGGCTCGTGCTCCGAGCCGGTGTGCTGCGGGCCGGCCTGCCGCGGGGACCAAGGCTGCACGGGTGGTGTCTACTCCGAGCCCGACACGCTCATCGCCGCCGTCTTCGATGAAGGGTGCGGGGCGATGACGACGACCAGCATCTCCGGCGTCCTCTGCTGCGACGACTGAGCGCTCGGTCATCGTCGCCGCTGCAGAAGTAGTAGCGCGCGACCGCCCGTGAACCCGTCACGTGCGCGTGCGTGACGCACGCCGAAGTTGTCACGCAGAGACGAAGTGACGTCAACCGCGGCGATCGCGGCGCGAGGTGTTGCAGTCCGGACACGAGTCGCGCGCCGAACCGACAAACCGAGGTCGTAGGGTGCCGACAACAAGGAGCCGATGCCGTGTTCCGTTTAACCCGTCGATCCACGTTGCTCGCGCTGGTGGTTGCTTGCGCCTTCGGGACCGCGCGTGCGGATGACCCGGCGCCGCAGGATCCACCCGCCGATCCGAATGCTCCAGCCGCACCACCCGCCGAGCCTGACAAGCCGGCGGATCCGCCCGCGGACAAGCCGGCCGACAAGCCCGTCGACAAACCGGCCGACAAGCCCGTCGACAAACCGGTGGACAAGGCCGAGGCGCCGACCGCCACGGTCAAGGGCAGCGTCATCGACAACAACACGAAGGTCGGCTTGCCCGCTGCGACCATCCAGATCAAGAGCGCCGCCGGTGATCAGACGATCGCGACGGAGCTCGACGGCACGTTCGAGCTCCAGCTCGTGCCCGGCACTCACACGATCGTGTTCTCGACCGCCGAGTACGTTGACCAGACGCGCACGGTGACCGTGACTGCGAATCAGAAGCTGTCGATCGACATCAACCTCGATCCCGTCCCCGCGACGTCGCAGGAGACCATCGAGATCGTCGGCAAGATCGACACTCGCAAGGAGTCTGCCGTGCTCGCGGTTCGCCGCGCAGCGGCCACAGTCAGTGATGCGGTGAGCTCGCAGGAAATCTCGCGGACGCCAGACAGCAATGCCGGCGACGCGATGAAGCGAGTGGTAGCCGTGAGCGTCGTCGATGGCAAGTACGTGGCCCTACGAGGCCTCGAGGGTCGCTACGTGACAGCTCTGCTCAACGGCGTGCTGTTGCCGAGCCCCGAGCCGGATCGCAATGCGGTCCCGCTCGATTTGTTCCCGACGTCGCTGTTGTCCACGATGACCGTCGTCAAGAGCTACTCGGCGCACCTGCCGGGACAGTTCGGCGGCGGCACGCTCTCGATCGACACCAGCTCGTTCCCGACGTCGTTCGAATTCAAGCTCGGTGTGTCGACATCGGCGAACACGGTGTCGACCGGGCAGGACGGCCTGACCAACGCGCAGGCGAGCGGCTTCCGTAGCTTCCTCGGCTTCGACGATGGCTCGCGCAAGCTGCCGTCCACGATCCCGAAGAACCGCGCCGTGCGGGACATGGATCCCGGCGAGACCGAGCGGATCGGCGAGTCGCTACCAAACGTGTGGACGCCCGAAGGCGAGACCGTCACGCCGAACCTGGGGCTGACCGCGATGGTTGGCAACACGACGAAGGTCGCCGGCAAGCGCGTCGGCTACCTCGCGAGCGGCATGCTGCGCCGCAACTTCAGCGAGCGCTCGGGATCGACGGCCGGCGTCGGGCTCACCAACGACGGTCTGATCCAGACCGACAACCTCGACTACAACATCGGAGTCGCCGAGGCGACCGTCGGTGCGCTCGTCAATGCGGGCGTCGACCTGACCAAGAACGACGAGGTCAGCGTGCTCGCGCTGTACACGCACGTCGGCGAGGACACCAGTCAGCTCGCGACCGGCTTCAAGGAGTCAGACGCGTCGGACATCGACGTCTCGCGGCTGTCGTTCATCGAGCGCGCGCTGGCGTTCACGCAGGTCCACGGCAAGCACCTGCTGAATCGCTCGCGCAAGCTCGAGTTGCGGTGGCAGGGCAACTTCGCGAAGACCTCGCGCGACGAGCTCGACACTCGCGACCTGGTCTACACGCTCGACGCGATGAGCGGCACGCGCTCGTATCAAGATCAGCCCGGCTCCGGTCAGCACTTCTGGCAGGAGCTCCGCGATACCGCAGGTGGTGGCGGCGCCGACGTCCAGTTTCGCGTCGGTCCGGCGCGCATCCAGGCAGGTACGATGGCGCAGCTCTCGAAGCGCGCACTCGGTGGTCGCCGGTTCCGCTTCCGGTTCGTCGGCGACAGCACGACGGTTCGCAACCTGCCCGCGGAGGAGATGTTCTCGGCTGACAACATCGGCAGCGAGCTCGAGCTCGAGGAGGGAACGCTTCACGAGGATTCGTACGTCGCCAAGCTCGACACCTACGCCGGCTACGCGATCTCCGAGGTCGAGCTGGATCCGAAGTTCCGCATCATCGTCGGGGCTCGCCTCGAGCAGGCCAACCAGGAGATGTCGAACGGCAGCCGCTATGCGATCGCCGGGTTACAGACCGAGGTCACGCGTCGCGACACCGACGTGCTGCCGGCGGCGAACCTCGTGTTCTCGCCGCGCCCCGACACCAACCTGCGCGCAGCCTACAGCTACACGCTGACGCGCCCGCGGTTTCGAGAGCTCGCGCCGTTCCTGTTCTTCGACTACGTGCGCCGCCGCGACATCTCGGGCAACCCGGAGCTCGTCACCACCCACATCCACAACGCGGACGTGCGGTGGGAGTGGTTCCCCGCCGAGGACGAGGTCTTCGCCGCGAGCGTGTTCGGCAAGTACTTCCGCGACCCGATCGAGCAGGTGCTCGCGAACTCGAACTCGAACAACGATGCGACGTTCCTCAACGCCGCCGGTGGCAGCCTCGTCGGCGCCGAGGTCGAGGCTCGCACGACCCTCGCGCGCCTGACCCCGGTCCTCTCCAAGCTTCGCGTCGGCACGAA
>JACCYD010001406.1 GCA_013696695.1 Deltaproteobacteria bacterium
GTCGTCGCCTTCCTTCGCCGTGTAGATGCCGGTGCCGTCGTCTTTGTGAATCTTGCCCGCGTACTCCATCGTCAGCTTCGCGTGCCCGCGTGGCAGCGGCTTCGACAGCACGAGCCCGATGATGTCCTTGGTCGGGTAGATCGGCTTGGCCTCGAACAGCTGCGAGCCCGAGCCGAGCGCCACGCGCTTCAGCGTGATCTCGCTGCCGTGGAGCCACACTATTGATGTGGCTTCGGTGACATCGAGATCGATCGTGATCGTGCCGGTGAAGTCGGCCGACGACGGATCGAGAGTCAGCGTGACATCGTGCTTGAGCGGCTTGATCGTCGATGGCAGCCGCAACTCGGGCGGGGCCGGATCCGGAACCGGATCGGCCGGTGCGGCGTCAGGCGTTTGCGTGACGACGACCGGTGGTTTCGCGGGCGGTGCCGAACAACCGCAGGCGACGAGAACGATGACGAGCGCGCGACGCATGGCGGCGAGCATGTTCGCCCGCTACCCGGCGTGCAAGCGCTACGACTTGCCGTTCTTGGTGTCGTGCCAGAGCGCGATGCCGCCCAGCAGGCCGGCCACGTTCTCGGTGATCACGACGTGCTCGGGTAGCTTGATCTTGAGCTTCTTCGCGTTGCCGCCGCCGAGGTAGAGCTTGCGCGGGTTGAAGATCGGCATCACCTGCGCGATCACTTCCTCGACGCGCTTGTTCCACTTCTTCTTGCCGACCTTCTCGAGCGCCTTCTTGCCGACGTACTGCTCGTACGTCTTGCCCTTGGCGAACGGGTGGTGTGCGAGCTCGAGGTTCGGAACGTACTTGCCGTCCGAGTACAGTGCGCAGCCGAGGCCGGTGCCGAGCGTCAGGATCATCTCGACGCCCTGCCCCTCGATCACGCCGTAGCCCTGGACGCCAGCATCGTTGAGGACGCGCGCCGGGCGGCGAGTCTTCTCGGTGATCGCCTTCGCGAGGTCGAAGCCCTGCCACTCCTTGCCGAGGTTCGGGGCGGTCATCGTGACGCCGTCCATGACGACGCCCGGGAAGCCGACGCTCACGCGATCGAACTCGCCCAGTGGCTCGATCAACGTCCACAGCGTGGTCAGCACGACCTCCGGCAGCGCCGGCTGCGGCGTTTCGATGCGGGCTCGCTCGGTCAGCGCGTTGCCGCCGGTGTCGAGCACGAGCGCCTTGAGGCCAGTGCCTCCGATATCGATCGCGAGCGTCTTGAGGCCGGTCGCCGCGGCGCGTGCAGTTTCAGTAGTGATTGACGTCATGAGTCCTGGTCCTTGCGTCACATGCGCCGTCGGCGCGTCCAACCCAACGCTGGACCATACACAAACTCGTCGGACGGATCCACATCCCGAGCCGAGCCCCAGGCCCGCCCAGTACCGGCCGTTCCCATCTCTCTGACACTGCGTAGAAACACCGAGTCACCATCGATCGTGTAGTAAGTGGCGGAATCGATTGGGACTGAGGACCACTGTCCGCGAACACTGCCCTTGCGATTAGCGCCCGCGGGCCAGCGTGTCGGCGCGGCGCACCAGTGTCGGGATCCGGTGCTCGCCGTGCATCGCCCGGACGCGCTCGGCGGCCGCAACGGCGTCGAAGTCGATCGCGGTGACATGCAGCGCGCGATGGCTATCGCCGCGGATGACGTCGTTCGACACCGCGCCCGCGAACTGCGTCTTCGCGATGCCGATCACCGGCCCGCCGCGCGCGCGATGCAGATGCCAGCCGAGCCCCGGATGATCGGGGCCGAGCCACACGTAGCCGTCGACCACGACCGCCTCGACCGGTGGCATGCGCTCGAGGATCGCGAGCAAGTAAGGCAGCTCGCGCTCGTAGAACGCGCCCGGGTTGTAATCGGCGGCGGGACCCTTCGTGCGCACGACGATCTCGATCGTCGCGATCTCGTCGTCCCACTCGGCACCGACGGCGGCCGCGGTGACCCGGTCCGGCTCGTAGTGGACATCGACGATGCAGATCACTGTGGGATGATAGCCCCGTGGCGGACGAACCCGAGACTACCGGCATCGAGGAACCGAAGTCCAAGAAGCGCAAGCTGAGGCCGCTGGTCGGGCTCGACGTCGAGGAGTTTCGTCACCCCAACGACGCGCGCGCGACCGACGCGCTGAAGAAGATTCCCGGCTTCGACATGCTGGTGAAGAAGATCATGGAGTACGGGCTCGAGCGGCTCTACTACGTCGAGAACGTGTCGTCGAACCTGCGGGTGACACCGAAGATGTTCGGCCGCCTGCATCGCAACCTGACGTGGGCGTGCAAGATCCTCGAGGTCCCCGAGCCCGAGATGTACGTGACGGTCGATCCGAAACCGAATGCGTTCACCTACGGCCACACCAAACCGTTCATCCAGCTGACGAGCGGCCTGATCGACATGATGTCCGACGAGGAGCTGTTCTTCGCGATCGGTCACGAGGTCGGCCACATCAAGGCCGGCCACGTGCTGTACGGAACGATGGCGCGCAGCATCTCGACGATCGTCACGATCCTCGGGCAGGCGACGCTCGGATTCGGCGCGATCCTCGGGCAAGGGCTCGTGGTCGCGCTCTACGAGTGGTATCGCTGCGCCGAGCTGACCGCCGACCGCGCGGCACTGCTCTGCGTGCAGAACGTCGAGCCCGCTCGCGATGCGCTGATGAAGCTCGCCGGTGGCACGACGCGACTAGCGGCGGAAATGGATCGCGACGAGTTCCTCCGCCAGGTCCGCGAATACGAGGACGTCGATCGGACCACTCTCGATCGCGCGTACAAGGTGCTGCTCACGTTGTTTCGTGATCAGCCGTTCGCGATGCAGCGGGCAAAGGAGCTCGACGCGTGGACGGACGACTTCGATGCCGTCATCGCGAGACGCGCCTCCCGCACCACGTGAGCGCTGGCGCCGCTCGCAGTGCGCAACCGCGCGCTACTTCGGTCTCTCGACGCCCTCGATTGCGCCTGCGTCACTGTGCTGCGAGCGCACGGACTGAGCCGCCTCGATGTCCTCGGGGCCGCGTTGAGCTACCTGCTCCGTAGAATTTCCTTCGAGAACGGGCTTCGGCTTGCGGGAGGGCTTGAATCGTTGTTTGCGTGGCATCGTGAGCTCCTTTCCTGTGCTCCGAAGACCAAAGCAAATCGCGCGCCGACGATATGGGCACGCCCCTTGAGTGCCAACTCGTGTTCAGTCGCATAGAGCGGCGAGACCGGGGCGCTCGCGGCGGAAAGCACCATAGGATGCCGCGATGGCGCAGACGGCAAAGGTCGTGTTTCCCTTGCCCGATCACGACTTCGACGTCACCGAGGTCGCGGTGCCATGGAAGCGCCTGGTCGAGGCTGGTCACCAGGTGGTGTTCGCCACCGAGGCCGGTGCCACGCCGGCGTGCGATCCGCTGCTGATCACGGGCGTGGTGTTCGGTGCGCTCGGTGCCCGCGCGGAGCCGCTGGCGTTTTATCGCGAGCTCGAGCGCTCGCCGGAATTCGCGTCGCCGAAGCGGTGGAGCGAGATCGATCCCGCGAGCTTCGACGCACTGTTTCTTGCCGGCGGTCACGCACCGGGCATGCGCCAGTATCTCGGCTCCGACGTCGTGCAGCGACTGACCGCCGGGTTCTTCGAGACCACCAAGCCGATCGCCGCGATCTGTCACGGCGTGCTGGTCGCCGCGCGCAGCCAGCGTGACGGCCGCTCCGTGCTGCACGGCCTGCGCACCACCTGCCTGCCGAAGTACATGGAGCGCAGCGCGTACCTCGCCACGTTCTGGCGCCGCGGCAAGTACTACCGGACGTATCCGGCGTACGTCGAAGACGAAGTGCGCGCGGCGCTCGCGAAGCCCGAGGACTTCGGGCGCGGGCCGAAGACGCTGTCGAAGCGCGGCACCCGTGACGATCACACGCACGCGTTTGTCGTCGAGGACGGCCGCTACGTTTCGGCGCGGTGGCCGGGCGACGCGTATCTGCTCGCGAACAAATTGCTCGAGCGACTCTAGTTCGCGTCGAGAATGATCGATGCGCGCGCCACCAGCGCCTCGGCATCGACGGTGCGGCCGGCGGCGCGCAGCTCCGCGATGATCGGATCGAAGCTCGCCGGCACGCGCTGCTCGAACGGCTCCGGCTGCCCGAGGATGTTGTCCATGCGCGCAGCGCGCTCGAGCGCCGCGCCGGCCTTGCCGACGTCGTTGCGCGCTAGCCGTTCGCGAGCGAGCCGGTGATGGAGATCGAGCGAGGACGATCGCTCCTGTGCGCGTTGATCGAGCACCGCCAGCGCGTCATCGGTGCGGCCCGCGAGCAGGAACGCACGCTCGAGCGTCTCGCGCAGCTCGTCGCGCGTCGACGACCAGATGTTCGGAGACGCGAGCCCGAGGCGGACCACCGCGATGGCATCATCGGCGCGACCGCGCCTGAGCGCGATCCTGGCGCGATCGAGCGCGAACCGAGGCTCTGACTCCTCCGCGCCCGGTAACTTCGAGGCCGCCCGGAACTTCGCTTCGGCGTCGGGCCAGCGCTCCTCGCGCAGATGGAGATAGCCGAGCGTGCGCAGGTACTGCGGCTGGGTGACCGCCGCGCGCTCGACCACCTCGAACACCAGCGCCACCGCCTCGAGCTCGTACGAGCTCGCGACGCCCTCGATGGCGATCCGCGGCGCGTTGCGCTCGATCCAGTCGAGTAACGCGCGCTCGATCCACTGGTCGTACCAGGCGAACACGGACCTCGCTTCCGGCGCGATCGTGCCCTGCTCCGCCGTCCAGTCGCTCCACACCTCGCC
>JACCYD010001442.1 GCA_013696695.1 Deltaproteobacteria bacterium
GCTCACGACGCAGGCACGGATCTTGATGCAAGAGCCGCTCAACTTCGTTCAATGATCGCCATGACCAGGAAGCCCAGACCAAAACGGAACCGCCAGCGCGGCATCGCCCTCGCGGCGGTGCTGGTCGCGGTTGCCGTGATCCTGGTGATGACGAACCAGTTCGGCACCACGACGAACGTCGATCTGTTCGCCGCGGCGAATCACCGCGACCAGATGCGCTCGCACTTCCTCGCGCGCTCCGCGGTCAACCTGTCGGAGCTCGTGATCCGGCTCCAGCAGCGGATCGACAACATCAAGCAGCTGCGCGGTCAGGTCCAGATCACCGACTTCGCGGATCAGGTCATCCTTGCGTTCTGTGGCGGTGCCGAGGAGGTCAAGAGCGCGGTCGGCTTCTCTCCCGACAAGGTCAAGGGCCTCGGCGCGAACGTCGGCACGTGCGGCATCGTCAACCAGCAGATCACCACCGAGGACGACAAGCTCAACGTCAACTGCCTCAACGGCAACGACGCCACCGCCGCCACGTTCAAGAGTGCGCTCGACGCGTTGCTCTACTTCCCGGCCTACGATCCGGTGTTCGAGGAAGCCGACGCCGAGGACTACCGGCGCGATCGCGTCCAGCAGGTCGCGGCGCTCGCCGATTACATCGATGCGAACACCCTGCGGAACCGCGATCGCGGCACCACCGAGGACTACGGCTACGAGAGCCTCAAGGATCCATATCGGATGAAGAACAACTACATCGATACCGTCGGCGAGCTGAAGCTCGTACGCGGCGTCGACGATCGCTTCTGGACGCTGTTCGGCAGCGCATTCACGGTCTACGGCTCGTGCAAGATCAACCTGTCGGCACTGTCGAACACACAGCTGATCGCAGCGGTGCTGTTCCTCGCGGCGAAGAATCCGAACGATCCGGTGATCCTCGACCCGAAGAAGCTGTTCACGCTCGCGTCGCTGGTCGCGAAAGCGAAGCAGTTCGGCCAGCAGTTCCTGACCGTCGACGACTTCATCACGTACGTGAAGGATCCGGCGGCGGCACTCGGTGCCGTGGCCGGTGCCGATGGTGGCGCGGGTCTCGCCGGTAGCTCGGCGACCGCGGGGCTCAATGCCGGCATCCCCGGCCTGACCGGTCCCGACAAGCTCAAGCTCGAGCTCGACAAGCAGAAGCTGTCGCAGCTGACGACCGCCGGTCCGCGGCGCACCTATCGCGTGCAGGCGTGGGGCGAGATCGATCGCAAGCAGAAGGACAAGGACGGGAACCCCGTGTTCCCGGCGATCCGCACGACGCTGACCGGCGTGTGGGACACCAAGGTAGTTCCGCAGAACGCGAGAAAGACGCCCGCACCCAAAGGTGCATGGGTGTATTTGAGGGAGGACTGATGGCGAGTCGTATTTTTGCCGTCGATCTCGGCGCCTGGAGCGTCAAGCTCGCTATCGCCAGCCCGGGAATTCGTGGCGCGCTGCTGCTCGACGTCGTCGAGCGCTTGGTGCCTCCGCCGGAATTTGAAGGCGAGGCCGTGGATGTGCGTGCGCGCAGAGTGCTCGCCGATCTCGTTCGCGAGATGAAGCTCGGCCACGACTCCGGATACCTCGGCGTCTATGGCGACCAGGTGTTCACCCAGGTCCTGGATTTCGGCTTCAAGAGCCTTCGCCGCGCCGAGCTCGACAAGGCGGTCGGCGGCGAGCTCGAGGGCGTGGTGCCCGTCGATCTCGAGGACATGGTCTACACCTACGCGGAGCTGCCGGCGCCCGTCGCCGCAGCGAACCCGGGGCCTGCCTTTGCGCCCGAACCGACGGCGACAGGAATGACGGCGACAGGAATGACGGCCATCCACGCGACAGGAGTCGCGGGCGCAGGGCGCGGCCGCGTCGCCGCGCCGGCCGAGGGCATGCGCGTGCTGACGTACGCGATGCGCCGCGATCGTGCCGAGGAGCTGATCGCGATCGGCAAGGAAGCCGGCTTCGAGGTGCGCGGCGTGCTCGCCTGCGGCGGTGCCGCGGTCAAGCTGGTGAACCACGTGCCCTCGCTCGCGCGTGCACGAGCCGAAGGTTCGGTCGCCGTGATCGACATCGGTCACGACCGCACCGACGTCGTGATCGTCGCGAACGGCAAGGCGGTGTTCAGCCGCAGCGTCGCGCGTGCCGGCAAGCAGGTCACCGAGGCGATCCAGAAGTACTGGAAGCTGCCGTGGGAAGATGCCGAGCGCGCGAAGCACAGCGATGGCTTCGTCGCCTCGCAAGCCGAGCCCGCCACGTCGGAGAGCTGGGCGCGCATCCACGGCGTGTTGATCGCCGAGCTCCAGCCGTTCGCGCGCGACCTTCGCCAGACGCTGGCGGCGTGTCGTGCGAAGACCGGCTTCACGCCGTCCGCAGTCCTCATCGTCGGCGGTGGGGCGCGGTTGCGCGGCATGGCCTCGTTCCTCACCGAACAGCTCGGCGTGCCTGCGTGGCGGCTGTCCGCTGAAGACATGATAGCGGTCGCCGGTCCGAAGCTCGGACTCAACCCCGCGGGTGTGCCGGCCGTCATCGATAGCGCTGCGTTGACCATCGGCATGGCGTACGACGCCGCCGGTGGCCGGCCGATGTTCGATCTGCGTTCGGGCTCGCTCGCGGTGAAGATGGATCTGTCGTTCGTTCGCTCGAAGGCGGTGCCACTCGGTGCCGCGGTGCTCGCGATCGCCGCGTTCGCGGCCGTCAGCGCGTACGCGGATCTGTACCGGCTCCGCAAGGCCGAGAAGACGTTGACCGCGCGCATCGCAACCGAGAGCGCCGAGGTCTTCCAGGGCAAGTCGAAGACCGCCGAGGAAATCCTCGAGATGACCACCCCTGGCGGCACCGGGCGCCCGCGCAGCTCGCCGATGCCGAAGCTCACGGCGTACGACCTGCTGCTCGAGATCTCGAGCAAGGTCCCGGCGAAAGAGAAGATCTCGCTCGACATCGATCACCTCGATATCGCCGATCAGAAGGTCGAGATGTCGGGAACCGTGAAGACGCCGGAGCAAGTCGATGATCTCGTGACCGCGCTGAAGGAGATCAAGTGCTTCAAGAAAGACGGCATCACGCGCGGTCCTCTCGAAGCCGAAGGTGAGCTGAAGAAGTTCAGGCTCACCATTTCATCCCAGTGCATGTGAGGTAACCCATGGCGTTTTCCGACCGCGCACGTGACTTCTGGGATCGCATCTCTCCGCGAGAGCGCAAGCTCGTCGTGTTCTTCACCGTCGCCATCCCGCTCGCGCTGGCGATCTGGCTCGGGCTGTCGATCCGCGACGGCCTGGTGTCGATGGAGGCGCGCAACGACCAGGCGCGCGACGCCCTCGAGCAGCTCGCGAAGATGAAGGCCGCGGGTGGCGCCCAACCCGAAGATCCGGGCATCAAGATTCCCGATGCTCCGCTCTCGCTCGTCACCTACGTTTCGAAGGCTGCCGACAAGACCCAGGTGAAGATCAAGGGCTCGATCGACAGCCGCGCGGTGACCAAGAACGGCATCGTCACCACCACGGTGTCGTGCGCGCTCGAGGACATCTCGACCGATCAGCTGAAGGCGTTCATGCAGGAGGTCGAGACCGCCGAGAAGATCGTCGCGGTCACACACCTCGACGTCAAACGCGACCGCCGCGACGCGAAGAAGATCGACGCGACGTTCGAGATCTCGACGTACTCCAACGCCGAGAAGCCGAAGACCGAAGGGGACGGGGACAAGAAGGAAAAGGCCGACGAAGAGAAGAAGGAAGGCGGCTGATGGCCAAGCTTCCGCTCCGCGTTCCGCACCTCGGGCCCAAAACCCGCAAGGTGCTTCAGATCGTTGGCTTCATCTTTCTCGCGCTGTTCACGTTCCTGTTCGCGTTCCAGATGGTGTTCCCGTACAGCCGCGTGCAGCAGCGGATCGAGGAGCTCGCCTCCTCGAAGGTCGATCTCACCATCGGTGAGATCGAGCGCGGCTGGGTGCCCGGCCGGTTCTTCCTGAAGAACGTCACCGTCAAGACACGCCCCTCAGCGGCGGATCTCGAGACGGCGATGGCCGTTCCGGATCCGAAGGATCGCGACAAGGCGATCGCGCAGCTCTCGACGACGGTCTTCATCGACAAGATCGAGATCGACATCGGCTTCCTCCCGTTCCTCAAGGGCACCGCGTCGGTCGACTTCGTCGCCACGCTCGGCGCCGGCAGGATCTCCGGAAGCTTCGCGATTTCGAAGGGCTCAACCGTGATCCAGGTGTCGGCCAGCGACGTGCCGTCGCAGCAGTTGCCGATGCGCGAGGTGCTCTCGAACCTGCCGATGTCGGGCGATGTCGATTTCGACTTCGAGCTCGATCTCCCGAACGAGAAGCTGAAGTCCGGAAAGGTCGGTCCGGACTGGACCAAGGCCGTCGGCAGCGCCGAGTTCAGCTGCGAAGCCGGCTGCACGATCGGTGACGGCAAGGCGAAGCTCAAGCTCAAGGCCAAGAACTCGCGGAGCCAGGCGTTCGCCGGCGACGGCACCGCGTTCGGCAAGATCCAGGTGCAGTCGCTCGACGCGAAGATCGAGCTCAAGGACGGCAAGGTCGACATCACGAAGTTCGACACCAAGTCGAGCGACGTCGATCTCAACGTCGACTTCACGATGACGCTCGCGCAGAACCTCGATCAGTCGGCGGTTGGCGGCTGCATCCGTTTCAGGGGCACCGAGGCGCTTCGTCGGCGCGAGCCGAAGACCGCCGATGCGCTCTCGCTGACGGGCGCCGCACGTCACACCGATGGCCTCGATCACATCAAGCTCGAAGGCACGTTGAAGGAGGTCCGCAAGGTCGCCAAGGTGTGCGGTCCCGGCACCGGCGGCGGCAGTATCGATTCGCCGACCGGATCGCCGTCACGCCCGAACCTGACGGTGCAGCCCGACGAGCCATCGCGGCCGACGGTCACCACGCCGCCACCCGGCCCGGCGCCGTTCGACGCCGCGCTCGCGACTCCGAACGACGCCACGCTTCACGCGCCGACGCCGAGCGGAAATCCATCCGTGCCGACGCCGGGTCACGGCAGCGCCGGATCGGGCGACCACTCCGGTTCCGGCTCTGGAAGTGGCGCCCCCGAGCAGCCTGTCCCGGAGGGTGCGGGCAGCGGCTCCGGCTGATCGCCGCGATGAGTGACCTCGCCGAACAACCGGATCTCGTCGCGTCTCGACGCGCATCGCTGATGGGCCGACGGACGGCCATCCTGCTCGCAATCGCCGGCGGCCTCGCCGTGGTACTCGCAGTCGTCGGCTATCTGATCGGGCTCGACCTCGCGGTCGCCCGGATGTCGAACGCGAACGTCACTCAGGTGATCGTGACATCGCCGAACGAAGGTCGCGGCGTATCGCTGATGACGGCGCTCCAGTTCGCGTGGCCCGCGATCGCAGCCGCCGTCGCGATCGCGCTTCACCGCTGGCGGAGCGGCGACGCTCCATCGTCGCGTGCCGCGGTGCTGTACTTCGTGATTCCCGCGCTGCTGGTCGCGGGCTACACGGCGCTCCAGCTGACGTGGATCTCGAGCGTGATGGGGCAGGGAGCAAACGGCATCGCGCCGATGTTTTCGCTCCGCGATTTCGGGCCCACCTCGCGCGATGCTCAGCTCCTCGGTTTCGTATCGCTGGTGATGTGGCTCTACGTCTGGGTCCGCAAGAGCTGAAGCCGTGCTCAGGGCCCGAGGCCCACCCACTCCACGCCATCCTCGCCGAACTCCTTCTTCCAGATCGGCACGCGATCCTTCAGCCGATCGATCATCGCGCGGCATGCCGCGAACGCCTCGGCGCGATGCGGTGCTGCGGCAGCGATCACCACGGCAAGGTCACCGATGTCGAGCTTGCCGACGCGATGCTCGACGGCGAGCTTGGTGCCCGGCATCTCGGCCTCGATCTCGTCGCACAGCCGCGTCATCTCGCGCGTCGCCATCGCGTCGTACGCCGAATATTCGAGCCGCTCGACCGTGGTGCCTCGGCTGTGTCGGCGCACCGCGCCGGTGAACGTGACGATGCCGCCCATGCCCGAACCGCTGACCGCGGCGACCACGCGATCCAGAGACAGTGACTCGTCGAGCAAGCGCACGTGGCGATCGCTGCCGCCGGCGACTGGCGGGATCAATGCGAGCTCGTCGCCATCTTTCAGAAAGATCGATTCGTCGTCGATAAATTCCTGGTTGAGCGCGATCCGGAACTTGCCGCGAAGGTTTTCGATGTCCCAGTACTTGGCGCACAGGAGATCGACCGCGTCTTTCACGCGATTGCCATCTGGCACCTGGATCGCTTCCTCGCCGCGCCCGAGGCGTTCCTTGAACACCGCGAAGTACAGCACCGTGATGCGCATGTAGAGTTCGTACCGTGCCACGGCGGGCGCGAGCAACCGAGCCAGAAGACGACCTCAACGCGCATGTTCGGGCGCTGTACCGCGCCCTCTACGCGGTGATCCGCCGGGTCCC
>JACCYD010001446.1 GCA_013696695.1 Deltaproteobacteria bacterium
GGGACCCGGCCCGGCCCGCCCGTGAACCGCCGCCCGCAGGACATCACCGCCGCACCTTCCGCCGCGAGTGCGGTGGCACACGCCGCGCCGATGCCACTCGTACCGCCGGTGACGATCGCGAACTTGCCGAGGAGGCGCTTGCTCACGGACCGACGCTACCATTAGCGTCCCTGCATGCGCTTGGCGGGCAAGCCGCGCGTTGAACCGGGGAGCGATTTCCGGCGACAATCGGACGATGCGATTCGTGATCGTGATCTTGCTGCTGGTCTACGCGACGCCGGCGCACGCCGACGAGCCTCCGACACGCGTCGAGAGCTATGGCAACACGATCCTCGTGCTCGACGCGATCGCGCTCGGCGTCGCGGTGCCCGGCGTGATCGGGCTCTACCTGACCGAACGCGGCAGTGCAGGTCGCGTACTGTCGATCATCGCGACCTCGGTCGGCGGGGCGCTCTACGTGTACGGCGCTCCGCTCGTCCACAACGCGAAGCAGCGCACCAAGGACCGGTCTTACCTGTCGATCGGGATGCGCGTTCTCGGCACCGGTCTCGTAGCTGCCGTGGGTGCGTCGATCGGTGAGCTCAAGTGTCCAGCCGAAGACAAGAACTGCCGCGACATCGCGACCGGCTTCGTGATCGCCGCCGGCATCGGCGCGGTGGCGGTGTCCGCGATCGACATCAAGTGGGTCGCCAAGCGGCGAGTCGTGGTCGCGCCCTCACCGGGCGGCGCGGTCGTCGGCCTCGACGGCGATTTCTGATCGCGGGCCGTTTCGTTTCGCAACGAACGCGCTGCGTCGGCTGCGAGCTTCCGCGGACCTGTGCGGGCACTCGCATTGCACCCTGCTCGATCGATGATCCGGGGATCGATCGTCGTCCTCCTGCTCTCCGCATGCGGCCCGACGCCGGTGGAGATCCAGATCGATGCACCTCCCGTGGTGCCGCCGGCCTTCGAGCCACCACTCGGCGCGACCTGGGAGCCGGACGGCGCAGGCGTGATCTTCCGGGTCGGCTCCACGCACGCGACCCGGATCGAGCTCGCGATCTACGACGCGCCGACTGGGCCCGAACGGCTGCGGATCGCGCTCGATCGCGAGGCAGGTGACAGCTGGCGCACGCGGATCGCCGCGGCCGACCTGCCGGAGACCATTCACTACGGCTACCGGGTGTGGGGCCCGAACTGGCCCTACGACCCCGCGTGGCAGCCCGGATCGACCGCCGGCTGGATCACCGATGTCGATGCCGAGGGCAATCGGATGAATCCGAACAAGCTCGTCGTCGATCCCTACACGCGCGAGCTGTCGCACGATCCGACCGGGCCCGGGCAGCTGGACGGCTCGATCTACGCGGTCGGCGATGCCAATCGCGCCAAGGACTCGGGGCCACTCGCGCCGAAGGGCCTCGTCCTCCGCGACGAGCCGATCGACGTCGGCATCAAGCCGCTGCGGCCGATCGCCGAGGACGTGATCTACGAGGTCCACCTGCGTGGCTTCACGCGGGCGGCCGGTGGCGAGTGCGCCGGGACATTCGCCGGTGCCGCGCAGAAGGCGGCCTATCTCGCCGAGCTCGGCATCACCGCCGTCGAATTTCTACCCGTCCAGGAGACCTCGAACGATCGCAACGACGTCGATCCGAACAGCGCCGGTGGCGACAACTACTGGGGCTACTCGACGCTCGCGTTCTTCGCGCCCGATCGACGCTACGCGTGCGACCGCTCGCCCGGTGGCCCGACGCGCGAGTGGCGCGCGATGACGCGTGCGTTCCACGAGCACGGCATCAAGGTCCTGATCGACGTCGTCTACAACCACACGGCCGAAGGCGGCGGAGGTTCGCTGCTCTCGCTGCGCGGCCTCGACAACGCCGGTTACTACCAGCTCGATCGCGCGGGCACCGGCTTCACGAATTCGAACGGCGTCGGCGCCGACCTCGCCACCGCCACCAAGCCGCCCGCCGCAAACCTGACGATCGATTCGCTCGCGTACTGGCGCGACTCGCTCGGCGTCGACGGGTTTCGGTTCGACCTCGCACCCGTGCTCGGGAACGTGTGCGGCCCGGGTTGCTTCGACTTCGATCGCGCGTTCCCCGCGCAGCTCGCGGAGCTGTTCGCCCGCCCGCAAACCGGCGGCGCCGGCGTCGATCTGATCGCGGAACCGTGGGGCACCGTCGGCGGCACCTACCAGGTCGGCAACTTCCCGGCCGGCTGGTCCGAGTGGAACGACAAGTATCGCGATCTGATCCGCGACGATCAGAACCGGCGCGGTGTCGCCGCGGTGACCCCGGGCTGGCTCGCGGCGCGGGTGCTCGGCTCGTCGGACCAGTTCCGTGATCCGGGGCGCGCACCGGCGGCGGGCATCTCCTATCTCGTCGCGCACGACGGCATGACGCTGCGCGATCTCTACGCGTGCGACGGCAAGAACAATGGCCAGGCCTGGCCGTTCGGGCCATCGGATGGCGGCAGCAACGACAACCGCTCGTGGGATCACGACGGCGATGCCGTGGCGCAGCGTCAGGCCGCGCGTACGGGCCTCGCGCTGCTCGCTCTCTCGCAGGGCGTGCCGATGATCACCGGCGGCGACGAGCGGTTGCGTGGCCAGCGCTGCAACAACAACCCCTACAACCTCGACTCGCCCGCGACCTGGCTCGACTGGTCATCGCCCGAACCGACGTTCACCACGTTCGTGCGCCGCCTGCTCGCGTTCCGCGCGGCGCATCCGGCGCTCCGCAGCGCTGCCTGGATCGAGCCGGCGCAGGTCCGCTGGCGAGATGCCGCGGGCAACGTCGCGTCGGCCGCGTACATGGACGACGCCACCAAGCCGGTGCTCGGCTGGCAGCTCGCGGGCACGGCGCTCGGGGATCCTGCCGCGGCGATCTACGTGATCTACAACCGCGACAGCAAGCCGGCCGCGATCACGTTGCCGCCACCACCGGCGGCCGCGTGGTACCGCGTCGCCGATACCGGTGCGTGGATGGAGGCGCAGGCGAACTTCGCCGAGCCCGGCGCGGAGCACCGCATGCAGCAAGCTCGCTACGATCTCGCGGCGCGCTCGCTCGCGGTCTTCATCGCGAAGTGACGTGTTAGCGTGATCGCATGCGGTTGCTCCTCTGCGGATGTTTGATCGGCTGCGGCGGCGGTGCCAGCGTCGTCGATGCCATGCCAGGGGCCGTGGTCGAGAGCTCCGATTGCAACCGGCTCGGTCCCGACAACACCGGGTTCATGCTCGAGCTCCAGTACATGGTCGCGCTCGACAGCGGGCAGGCGTTCACGGCCGAGCTGGTGTTCCCGACCAGCGAGCTGCCGATCAACCGCAGCGACATCTACAGCTGCGGTTCGTGGTCGACCACCGGCTCCGGCGGCGACTCCGAGGGGTGCCAGCGCGACCCCGGCCAGCAGTCTGGCTCGGAGCGCGTGTTCCACAGCGTCGCGGTCGAGTTCGCCGAGCCGCTGTTTCCTCCCGTCACGGTGACCGTGATCGCGCGGCCGCTGAGCGCGCCGGGCTCCTCCGCGATCGGCAACTCCGACCTCGAGATGATCGATTGCATGTGAGCCCCGACACGGCCCGAAGTTGCCGTGTTCCTCGCCAAACGCCGCGTGCTATAGCGTCGGCCATGCGCGCCCTTCCCCTCGTCGTCGCGCTCGCCGCTTGCGGCGGCGGTGCCAGCATCGATGTCAGTCAGCCGACCGCGATCATCGTGGACGCGAACTGCGACCGCACCACTCAGAGCTCGTTCTTGGCGATGATCGAGTACGAGGTCACGCTCGCCGTCGGGCAGGCGATCACGCCCGAGATCTCGTTCTTCTCGGACCCCAACGATCCGGCCGGCTCCGTGTTCGAGAACCTCGGGTGCGGCGGCTGGACGCCGTTCCGCGACGACACCTGCACGCGCGGGGTGGGCCAGCCGACGACGGTGACGATCGTCCACACCTATAACCAGAACGTCGGAGGCTCGCAGCTTCCGGTTCCGACCACGTTGTTCGTCACGGCGAACCCGCTGGATTCCCCGGGCTCGTTCAGCCTCGGCAGCGGTGACACCGAAGAGGTCAACTGCCAATGAAGCCGATCATCCTGGTCACGTTGCTCGCGGCGTGTGGTGGAGGAGCCAGCATCACCACCGAGCCTGGCGCGACGATCACGAGCGCGCGCTGCGACATGTTCACCTCGAACACGTTGCGCCTGGAGATGGAGTACCAGGTGACGCTCGAGGTCGGTCAGGCCTTCGAGGCCACCGTCCAGTTCGCCGGCAACACGGACACCGTGACCGAGGTCTACTTCTGCGGGTTCTGGGCGAGCGTCGGCAGCGGCTCTACCGAACGCGGCTGCGTGCGCGAGAGCCCCGACGACGAGCCCACCGAGGACATCATGCACTCGTACTCGCTCGATTCGAGCGAGCCGTTGCAGCCACCGATCGAGCTCGCGGTGTTCGCGAACGTGGTGGCCGCACCGTTCTCCGACGTCACGATCGGCGACAGCGACTTCGCGACGGTTCCCTGCATCTAGCGGCGACTACGACGCGTTGCGAATGCGGCGGATCTCGTCGAGCCAGGTCTCGAGATCGGCGTTCGCACGCGCGGCCATGCGTGGCTTCTTGTTGTCCTTGCGCTGTTTGCCGGTACCCGTGAGCGTGAGCGGCAGCGGCGGCAACAGGCCGTAGTTGACGTTGGTGGGGCCGTACTTGTACTTCGGCTCGCGCGACGCGGTGACGTGGTGATACAGGCCGCCGAGCATCGTGGTGGGTGGCGGCGCCGCGATCGCCCGCCCCGAGAGCTCGGCGGCGAGCAGCCACGCGACGATCAGGCCCATCGCGCATGATTCGATGTAGCCCTCGACACCGGTGAGCAGGCCGGCGAACCGGATGTTCGGCCGCGTCCTGAGCTCGAAGCGGGTGCCGAGCTTGGCCGGCGCGTCGATGTACGTGTTGCGATGGATCGACCCGAAGCGCAGGAACTCGGCCTTGGCGAGCGCCGGTACCATCGCGAAGATGCGCTGCTGCTCGGGATACGCGAGCCGGGTCTGGAAGCCGACCAGGTTGTAGGCAGTGAGGTACTTGTTCTCGGGGCGCAGCTGGACGACCGCCCACGGGCGATGACCGGTGCGCGGATCGCGAAGGCCGATCGGCCGCATCGGGCCGAACCGCAGGGTTTGCGGACCGCGTTCGGCCATCACCTCGATCGGCATGCAGCTCTCGAAGTACTTCGGCTCCTCGAAGTCGTGCGGCAACACCTTGCGTCCGCCGTTGACGGCCTCGATGAACGCGTCGTACTCGAGCTTGTCGAGCGGGCAGTTGACGTAGTCGCCGACGCCGACATCGCCACCGGCCGCGCTGTCGTCGGGAACTTCGGCGCCCTCGACCGGCTCGCCGTCCCGCCCCCAGCGCGATGCGCGAAACGCGCGCTCCCAGTCGATCGATTCGGCGGCGACGATCGGCGCGATCGCGTCGTAGAAGTACATGCGATCGCCGCCGAGCTCGGCCTTGATGACCTCGCCGAGCTTGCCCTCGGTGAGCGGGCCGGTCGCGACGATCACCGGGCCGTCGGGGAGCTCCTCGAGGCGGCGGCGCTCGATCCGGA
>JACCYD010001450.1 GCA_013696695.1 Deltaproteobacteria bacterium
CGGCGATCGTGCCCGATGTCGGTGGCGTCGAGACCGAGCTGTTCGCGTCGCAGCTGTCGTCACTCACCGATGCGTACTGGTACCTGCAGGTCTATCCGTTCGAATGCGCGGAGCAGCGCTCCGGTCGCATGCTCGCGACCGCGGCGATGGCCGACGTGCTCGAGTCCTTCGCGGCGCCGGGCCGCCCGACCCGCGCGGAGATCGAGAGCCAGCGCGCGAGAGACGTGCGCGAGCTCGAGCGCGACTTCTCCGCCGAGGGGTGGGGCTATTTCTACAAGACGGCCGTCGATCCGTTTGTCACCCAGCAGGTGGTGGCGGCGCTCGCAGCCTCGGGGGCGACCGGCAAGGTGATCGAACGAGCGGTCGCTGTGGTCGCGGCGTCGAACGCCCGGCGCCTCTCGCGACTCGACGCGCTCGCGAGAAAGCCGGCGGCGGCGCGCACCTCGAAGGAGCTGGAGACCGTGCGCTCGTCGGTGGCACTCGCCGCGTCCGAGCTCGCGACGCTCGCCGCGCTCGATCGCAAGGCGCTCGGCGCGATCAAACGGCCAGGCCTCGACTCCGCGCTGCGATTGCACGCGGCCGCGAACTTACTCGGCGCGTACTCGGTCGATGCCAAGGCGCGCTTGCTCTCGATCACCGCCAAGCAACCGGCCGCGGCGGCGATGCGGCGCGAGTTGCTCGCGCAACTGTTGTCGACGGCGCGCGAAGACGCCGCGACGGCGACGATCACGACGCAGTACACGAACGACGAGCGCTTGCTGCTGGTGTCGAACGCGAAGACCACGGCGCTCGTCCTCGACGCCCTGATTCGCGAGGCCCCCGAGCACACGCTGATCCCGAAGCTCGCGCGCGGCCTGCTCGACGCTCGCAAGCGCGGACGCTGGCTGTCGACGCAGGAGAACCTCGCGGTGCTGCAGGCGATGCGCCGCTACTTCGACACCTACGAGAAGATCGCGCCGGCATTTACCGGCAAGGTGTGGGTCGGCTCCGCTGGCTACGCCGAGCACGCGCTCGCGAAGCGCGACGCCCGCGCCGGCGTCCAGGTGCCGTGGACCTCGTTCTCCGGTGCGTCGCATCAGCTCGCCCTCGCGAAGACCGGTGCCGGTCGCATGTACTACCGCGTCGGCGTGCAGTACGCGCCGGCGAAGCTCGATCTGCCGCCGGTCGATGCCGGCTTCATCGTCCGGCGCAGCTACACCGCGGTCGAAGATCCGAAGGACGTCACGCGCACGCCCGACGGTCACTACAAGGTGAAGCTCGGCGCGTTGGTGCTCGTCACGCTCGAGGTGCTGTCGTCGGCACAGCGAAGCGGCGTCGCGGTCGTCGATCCACTGCCGGCCGGGTTCGAGCCGGTCAACACGCGGCTCGCGATCTCCGAGCGCGTCGATTCCGACACCGCCGCGTGGGACCACGTCAATCTGCGAGACAACCGCAGCGAAGCGTTCGCGATGAGCTTTGCCGCCGGAAGCCGACGCTTCACGTACACCGTCCGCGCGACTACGCCCGGTACGTTCGCCGCAGCTCCCGCAAAGGCCGAAGAGATGTACGCGCCCGAAACCTTCGGCAGGACCTCCGGCACGCGCGTGATCATCGAGTAACGCGTTACGATGGGGCGTGGCTCGCTGCGTGAAATGCCATCGCCGCCTCGCGCCTGGATTGCCCTGCTCGACGCATGGCGGTGCCGCGTCGCCGGAGCTCCGGCTACACTCCGGCGCACCTCCCACGTGGTGGGAGCCGCTCGATCGCTGCATCGGCTCCGGTGGCTTCGCTTCGGTCTGGGAGATCCGCGGCGGCGGTGTGCTCAAGGTCGCGCACGTCGATCACGATCAAGCGCGCGCTCGGATGCGCCGCGAAGCCGAAGCGCTCGCCGCGATCGGCGCCCCGACGGTGCCGCGCCTCGACGATCAAGGCGTCCTCCCCGACGGCCGCGCGTGGATGTCGATGGAGCGGATCACCGGCGAGAACCTCGGCGATGTCACCAGCAATGGCCCGCTCCGCTCGGATCGCGCGATCTCGATCGCGCTCGCGATCCTCGATGCGCTCGGCAAGGTTCACGCAGCCGGCTTCATCCATCGCGATCTCAAGCCCGACAACCTCGTGGTGCGCGACGACCGCTCGGTCGCGATCCTCGATTTCGGCCTCGCTCGAAGAGTCCCCGTCGATCCCGACGATCCGACGCGCGCCAACACGCAGGTCGGCTCGCTCGAATACATCCCACCCGAGCAGCTCGTCGATCCCGCCTCGGTCGATCAGCGCGCCGATCTCTACGCGTTCGGCTGCCTTCTCTACGAGCTGTGCGCCGGCCGCCCGCCGTTCATCGGCGATGCCGCCGCCCTGACCCGCGCGCACGCCGCGCTGCGCCCTCCTCCACTCACCGCGCTCGCCGCCGTTCCCACCGAGCTCGAGTCGCTCGTCCACGAATGTCTCGCGAAGCTGCCGGCGCGTCGCCCGGCCAGCGCCGCTGCGCTGCGCTCGAGCTTCTCGGGGCTGCGCGACACCACGCCACCCTCGATGCGGACGCTGCGCGCCGAACACTCGTGGGCTGTGATCCGCGAAGGCACCCAGCCCGTCGTGTTGCTGTGGGCAGAGTTGCCGCGCGTCGATCGCGCGCTGCTCGCGGTGCTCGCATCGCACAAGGTCTCCGTGATCTCGCAGCGCGGTCGTCGCGTGCTGGCCGCCGCGGCCGGTGTCGAGCACGCCGATCCTGCCGGCGTCGCGATCGCCACCGCGCGCGACCTCGCCGCCGCTGGAGCCCGCGTCGCGCTCCACCTGGTCGAGCTGCGCGTCACCCAGGACATCAACGGCATCGCGTTCACGGGCGCCGCTGTCGAGCAACCCGAAGCCTGGCTCCCTTCGGTTCCGTGGACAGGCGTCGTCCTGACGCGCGCCCTCGCCACCGTCACGCTCGTCCCGGCACGTCCCTCCGAGCTCGGTCCCAACTTCGTCGCGCTCGGTGACGCGGGCGAGATCGCCGAGCTGTTCGGTCGCGATGCCCTGCTCGCCGACCTCTCCGCCGATGCGGCTGCCGCGCTCGCAGGTCTCGGTCCCGGCCTCGCGGTCCTCGTCGGTGATCCCGGCGTCGGCAAGTCCGCGATCGCCGCCGCGCTCGGCCCGCGCCTCTACGAGATGGGCGCCAGGATCATCACCGGCGCCGTCCCACCACCCGGCTCGCTGCGCCCCTCGTATTCCGTGCTCGGCGATCTCGTCAGCACCCCCGAAGGTCCCCTCGTGCGCGCGATCGGCGATGCCATCCGCGCCGCCGCTCGCGCGCAGCCCACGGCCATCATCCTCGACGATCTCCAC
>JACCYD010001457.1 GCA_013696695.1 Deltaproteobacteria bacterium
GTGACAGCCAGGGCACGTCGACCTCGAGGCCGACCGCGCAGATCGTGAACCGCCTGCGGCGTGCGAGTGCGGCGAGTCGGTCGAGCACACGCGCGAGCATCGCGCCGTTGAAGGGCGCGTAAAGAAAGATCACCGAGCCGTCGAGCTCGGCCTCGGTCGCGCATGCATGGTCGAACGCGACCGATGCGGGAAGGGCGAGCGCTGCGTGCGTGGCACGTGCACGGGCCACCAGGTGCGCTTGAATCTCGATCCCGCGCGCACGCGCGCCGGTCAGCAGGTGGGCGAGGATGACCACGCGGCCGAGTCCGGACCCCAGATCGACCAGCTCGTCGTCCGGACCGAGCGGCACGTCGCGCACCGTCGCGAGGATCTCGTCGACGCCACACGGCAGATACGGCACGGCCCCTGCGGGCAGGTCGATGTCTGGCGGCGGCGGGTCGACCTCCAGCACCTCCTGGACCCAGCTGTCGCGATCCAGGTACGGGATCGATTCGACCAGCTCGACCAGCGGCCGACCGCGCAACGTCCCGGCCACGATGCCGTTGCGGGTCGTGTGAGCGAGCCGACGAAGGGAGGCCTCCACGTCGCCAAACGTAGCCGGATCACGGGATCCGCTGCGACCACCGAGCCCAGGCTTCGTCTGTCCTTGGTGTGGGAGCCATGCCTCGGATCGAAGTGACTTCAAGTAGTTCCGAGGTTGCGTATTACGCCTCGCTCGAGGTCCGCGGCCTGCCGCGACCGGCCGACCTCGCGAAGACCCGTCGCTTCAAGAAACCACCTCCGATCCCGCAGCTCGACCCGCCGACCACCAAGTTCGAGCGCTGCGATGACCCCGTCACCATGCCGTTCCTCAAGGAGTCGGCACCGTACGAGCTGATCGACATCCAGGATGCGCCGGCCGAGGCAGCTCAGGAGGGTGAGCCGGTCGACATCGTCGACATCGATCTCGAGTCGATGGAGCTGATCGCGGCGAGCGATCTGCTGGCGGGCGACACGATCCGCAGTGCCGGGCCGTTGTTCGAACAACAACCGCGCTCACTGCGTTGGGTGGTGATCGGTCTGGTGCTGTTCGCGGCGTTCGTCGTCGGCATCGCGCTCGCGTATCTGGCGCTGCGCTAGGTCTTGAGTCGCGCCAGCTCGGCGCGCACGTGCTTCGCGTAGAAGTCGAACGCCGAGCCCTGCTTCACGAAGTACGCGAGCAGCTGCTCGTTGATGCGGATCGCCTCCGCGCGATTGCCCATCTCCTCGTAGAGCTGCGCGAGGCTCGCGTAGAGGTGCTGGTTGGTGACCTGATCCTTCTTGTAGCTCTTGAGGTACAGCGCGAGCGCCTTCGGCAGCTCCTTGCGCGTGCGATAGAAATTTGCGACGTCGCCGAGCGCGTAGCTGTCGAGGTACGACGGCTCGAACAGGCGCGCGACGAACGCGTCGAGCACGACGTCCACCTCCTTCAGCTTCTTCTGATCGGCGAGCAGCTTCGCGAGCGCGATCGTGGGATTCGAGTACGTCGGCGCCGCGGTCACCGCGAGCCGCAGCACGCGCTCGGCGTCGGCTGTGCGCGAGAGGGCTACCAGACTGGTGGCCCAGACGACGTAGACGTTCGCGACGCTGGTGCCCTTGGTGGTCTTCCACCGCGCCGACACCTTCTCGAGCGTCGCGACCGCGCGCGCGTGATCTTTGGTGCGCTGCAGTAGATCCACGTAGAGCGTGAGCGCCTCGTGCAGCTCCGGATCCTTCGCGAATGCACGCTCGAGCAACATGATCGCGGCGAGCTCCTCGCCCGGCCGGCGAGCCATCGCGCGCGCACGGTTGAGCAGGCGCGGCGGATCGTCGGGCATGTTGGACCCCGCGGCGCGCACGGCGCTGCCGTCGCGGAGCGTGAGCTGCAGCTGGTCTTCATCGAACAGCGTGAGCGAGCCGGACTTGCCGTCCTTGGACAACGTCCACTCCAGAGGCGTCTTGCGCCACCAGATCGACGACGTCGAGCGATCCGCGGTCTCGATGAAGGGCTGGCCAACGAGATCGACCAACGACTTCTCCCACCGGATCTTGCCGTCGCGCTCGTAGAGCGTCGCGACCTTGTCGTAGCCGAGCTTGTGCCAGTGATCGAGCGCGAGCAGGATCCCGTCGTCGAACAGCACGACATCGACCGGCATCCATCGCGTCGCCATCGTGAACGTCTTCGCGGCGAGTCGGCCCTTGTCGCCGATCGCGGCCGTCGCGCCGGAGGTGCCATCCTTCGCGGGCGTGATCACAGCCTGCAGCTTCTGATTCGGGGACGTCAGCGTCTTCGCCGTCGGCGTCATCCATTGATCCGCGCGCGCGGGCGCGCTGATCACGACAAGGGCGAGCAGGGCGAGCCGGGTCGACATGCCCGATCATGGCTCAGCTCGCGCCGATGTGTCATCGGATTGTAAGGTGTGACGTGGTTTCGAACGCGGCCGGCGCGATCGCCATGGTGGTCTGTAACCATCTCGTGGCACGGCGAGGCCGTGATTGCGCTGGCACGACGTTACCGGGCATGAGGGCGCATGGCGTTGTCGTATCGCTGGCTCGCGCCGCTGGTCTTGCTCCTTGCCACCGCATCCACGAGCGCGGACACCACCGCACAAAATCTCGCGAAGTATCATCGGCTGCGGCAACGGCTGGTCACCGAGTTCACCGTCGTCGGCCCGGGGCAGGGCGAAAGCCAGCCCGCGCCCGAGCGGATGGATGCGATCGGCCTGATGAAGTGGGGCGACGGCACGATCGCGCTCGGCTTCTACCTCGGCGTGCTCGCCTCGGAACATTATCTGCTGGCGAATCCTGCACGCTTTCCGGGCGCCGATGGCGGCAACGCGGGCCGGCTCGCGGCGACGCGTAGCGAGCTCTATCACGCACTCCTCGCGCTCGAGCGGCTCGACGAGGTAGCAGATGCCGCGTTCGAAGGCTGCACGAC
>JACCYD010001469.1 GCA_013696695.1 Deltaproteobacteria bacterium
CTGCTCGCGCACATCTCGCAGTCGTTCACCGATCAGGGCGTCAACATCTCGCAGGCGCACTGCCGCGCCACCGAGGATGGCCGCGCGGTCAACACGTTCCACGCCTTGGTGAAAGACCTCGATCAGCTCAAGCAGGTGATCCGCTCGCTGTCGCGCATCAAGGGCGTGTACTCCGTCGATCGCGTGACCTCCGAAGCCGCCAGCGGATCGTAAGCCGCACCGGTTGTTACGCTTCGAGGACAGGCCAGTCCGACGTTTACGTCTTCGAGGAACCGATCGAGGATGCGCCATGTTCGATGTCCGGATGTCTCGCGTCGCCCTCTCGGCCTGTCTCGCAGCCGCAGCGTGCGGCGATGGAGATACCCCACCTGCGGACGGCGCGCCCATCGTGGACGGGCCGGCGCTGCAGCCACTCCCCGATCTACGATTCAAATGGGTCGGGGCGTCGCCCGTCCTCGTTCAAAATTCGATCACCAACCTGGGCTTCTTTCGCGACACCGGCATGGCACAGATCCACGACCAGATGGAATTCGCGTGGACGCCACTCGAGCTCACGCTCGACGGGTTGATCCCCGGGCACTACGACTGGCAGATCGCCGATTTCACGCCGCAGGAATCCATCGAGCCATTTCGCGCGACCGCGAAGGCGGGGCCGATCGCGGCTCTCGACCAGGATCTCGCCGGCGAGGGCGTGGTCGTTTCGATCGATCTCCACGCCGACGCCTACGCATTCACCACCGCGCGTCCTCAGGCCGGTGCGCCGGACTACGCCACCACGTCGTTCGAGCTACCGCGCGGTGAGCTCGATGCGCGGATCGCAACGGAAGCCGGACTCGGCTCCGTGGTGACCGCGCTCAGCGCCAGCCCGACGACCGCGGGCAACGTCCGCGCATACGCCGCGTCGCGCGACGGCGACAGCACGGCCTACGAGATCGAGGTCCGCGATGTGACCGCCGCGAATGCGTTCGCGAACGCGACGGCCCTCGCCGACGCCGGTTACATCATCACCGCATTCGGGCGCGTCGGCGACGATGCCGCGATCATGGTCGGTACGCGTGCGCCGGGCGCCGCCGCGCGGACGGTGACGCTACAGACGACACCCGAGCTGGACGCGGGAGACGCCGTGGTCGCCTGGCTGTTCGCGACGCCAAACGACCTCGTCATCGTCCAGCGCTGACCGCCAGCCGCACCTCGAACATCTGATCCCGTAATGCGACGTCGTATGCTCGGCGTGTGAAACCCACCGATCCGTCGGATCCTGCCGAGCCGAAAACCGCTGCTGGAGGGGGAGAGGGATCCACCGGCGCCGCGACCGTTCGCGGGCGCGCACCTGCGACCGACGAGTTGTTCACGATTCCGGAACCGGTCGGAGTGCCACGCTCGCCTCACTCGCTGGAACCGAACCCAGTCGACGCGACGGCGCCGAAGCAAAGCGAAGCGAGCGACGCGACGAAGTCTGGAAAGTCACCCGCGCTGGCCAACACCGAGCGGCCGCCGAACAATACGGTGCGCGGCATCCCCGTCGAGGACGGCGAGCCACCATCGCTGCCGAGCTATCGCGTCGGCGAGCTGCTCGGTCGCGGCGGCATGGGCGAGGTGGTGCTCGCCGATGATCTCGAGATCGGGCGCAAGGTCGCGATCAAGCGGCTGCGTGGCGATGTGACGTCGGAGGCCCTGGTCGCGCGCTTCCTGCGCGAAGCCAAGATCCAGGCGGTCCTCGATCATCCGGCGATCGTTCCGGTCCACGAGGTCGGCCGCGATTCCGCCGGTCGTCCGTTCTTCACGATGAAGCGGCTGCAGGGCACGACGCTGTCCGAGGTGATCAAGACCAAGAGCGAGACGCGCGCCCGGATGCTGCGCGCGCTCGCCGATGTCTGCCTCGCGATCGAGCTCGCCCACTCGCGTGGGTTCATCCATCGCGATCTCAAGCCGTCGAACATCATGCTCGGCGAATACGGTGAGGTCTACGTGATCGATTGGGGGCTCGCGCGGCATTACGCGACGGGAGTAGATGGCGAGCCCGATCCGGGCTTCGTTCCCGATACCGGCTCGCTCGGCGGCGAGACGCAGGTCGGCGTCGTGATGGGGACGCCTGGCTACATGTCGCCCGAGCAAGTCCGCGGCGAGACCGTCGGTCCACCCACCGACGTCTACGCGCTGGGGGTGGTGCTCTACGAGATCCTGACGCGACGGAACCTACACCCGCGTGGAGGCGATGCCGCGCTGGTGTCGACACTGGCCGGCGGCAATCTGTCGCCCGCCGCGGCCGCACCCGATCGCGCCGTTCCGCCCGAGCTCGATCGGCTGTGCGTGGCCGCGCTCGCCTTCGACGCGGAGCGCAGACCCACGGCGCGTGCGCTCGCGGATGGCGTCCAGAAGTATCTCGACGGCGATCGCGATCTCGAGCGCCGGCGCGTGCTGGCCACCGAGCTGCTGGTCACCGCGCGCGCGGATCTCGAGTCCGACGATCCCGCGCGTCGCGGTAGCGCGATCAAGGCGGCCAGTCGTGCGCTCGCTCTCGATCCCGAGTCCGAGGAGGCGGGCGCGCTGGTCGCGAAGATGATGCTCGAGCCACCGAAGGTGATGCCACCCGAGCTCGCGCAACGGCTCGATGACATCGACGTCTCGCAAGGCTCGACTCAGGGCAAGCGCGCGAGCATGTCGCTCGCCGCGTACTTCCTGTTCCTGCCGATCGCGATCTGGATGGGCGTACGCGACTGGGGTGCGGTGGTGATGGTCTTCGCCCTCGTCTTGACGGCGATCGGCACATCGCTCGGACGCGCGAAGTGGCCGCGACTGCCGATGGTGATCGCTCTCGTGGTCAACACCGCGCTGCTGATGGCACTCGGCCGGTTGACCAGCCCGCTCGTGATCGTACCGACCCTCGCCGTCGGCGCCGGGATCCTGTTCGGGATGTTCCCCCAGCTGCTTCACCGTCCCGTCGTGGTGCTCGGCGCCTGCCTCAGCTCGACGCTCGTACCGATGGCGCTCGAGCTCGCGGGCGTGTGGAGCAACACCTGGCAGATCACCGACGGGCAGCTCGTCATCGATCCAGGTGCGCTCGACTTCAGCGGCGCAGGCGCGAAGGTGTTCCTGATCGGCATCACTGCCGCCACCGCGATCGTCTTCCCGCTGTTCGTGCGCTCGCTCGCGATCGCGCAGCGCGCCGCGCGACGACAGCTCGAGATCCAGGCCTGGCACTTCCAGCACCTGATCCCCGAAGCGCGTGCCTGACCTATCGCCGGGGTGCGTCGTAGGCCTTGTTGCCGTCGACGTCGAACAGGATCGGGTTGGTCACCGCGAGCGGATAGATGTTGATGCTGCCGATGCCGCCGACCACCGGCGTCAACGGCTCGTCGCCTTCGACGCGGATCACCGCGTGGGTATCGCCCTCTAGATCGAGGTCGTAGGTGGTCTTCAGACGCTCGATGGCGCGGTCTCCCGTGCTCGACACCTGCCACGTCTTGACGAGCTTGCCGCCGACATAGAGCTTCACGCGATCGACCGCGACCCACGGCGCCGCGCGAACCAGGATCTCGACCTTCGCGTTGCCGCCGGGCGCGGCCGCGATGTCACCGATGCCGGCGCTGCCCGACGTGAAGCTGACGATCGGAGCGGTCGTGAAGAAAGCGCGCCGGGCCTTGATGCCCTTCGCCATGTCGGCGCCGGTCACCGTGCCGGGCGCGTCGTCGTCGACCTGCACGTAGTTCCGCGGGTAGCCGCCGAGGTTGTAGGTCATGTGATGGGTGTCGGAGTTGCCCGTCGCGGTGGCGAGCACGCCGCGATCGAGCAGCGCGAACCAGTCGGCCATGTTCGCGTCGAGCTTCTTCTTGCTGGTGTCCTCGTAGCCGTTGAGCAGCTCGATCGCATCGAAGTCGAACGAGAAGTCCTTGCGCTTCGCGGTGCCCGTCTTCGCATCGAGCTTGCCGATCCAGAAGTAGCCGGTGAGCTTCTCGAGCCGCGGGTGATGAACGTTGATCACCGCGTCCTTGCCGATCATGCGAAACGCGTCGAACACTTGCTGCGGCTTCAACCGCGACAGCTTCGGAAGCTGGGCTTTCGGTGGCAGTGGGAACGCACCGAAGTGGCCCCAGCCGGTCGACACTTCATCTCCTGGCGTCGACGACAGCTGGCGGCCGAGCTCCAGGCTGGCGATGTGCGGCGCGTAGTCGGCGACGATGTTGTGATCGGTCGCCACGATCATGTCGATGCCTTCGGCGACGAACTCGAACACGCGATCGCGCATCGGCACGTTCGAGTCCGGCGACGGATCGGCGTGGACGTGGAAATCGCCCGACGCCCACTTCGGCGTCTCGATCACGTGCTCGAGCTTGGCCCCGAGCTTCGCGCCCGCGGCCGTCATCTCGAGGCGCTGTGTCGAGATCGTCCACTCGATCCCGCGCGACACGGTGATGTCGTAGGTGCCGAGCGGCAGCGGGATCTCGCCGCGGCCGTCTACCGAGTACACGCGATTGAATGACGCGACACCCGTCGCATCGGCTTCCTCGCGGCCGATATCATTCTTCGAGAATCGAGGATGGGCGGTGCCCTTGACGCCGACGAACGTCAGCTTCGCGGGCATCCGCTTGCCGGTCGCATGATCGACGATCTCGTACGCGAGTGGCCCCGTCTTGCCTGGCTTCATGTCGAACACGACGCGCGGCCGCGCCTTGGTCGCCGCTTTTGGCGTGGCACTGCTGTGCTCGAGGTGAGTGATCGAGAGCGTGCACAACCCGACGACAAACCAGCGGCGCATTCGAACGGAACACCCGACGCCGAGGCCGTAGTCCGAAGTGCTCGCGCTCAGCGACCGCTGTGATCTGCTTGCCGAACCTTGTGCGGAAACCCGAGCGCGATGGAATCAGCCGCCCCGAATGCGCGTTCCCAGACCTGCGCTCCCTGGAGCGTGTAGCAGGACACCACTCCCCCACCGCCGACGTAGAGATGCTGGCCGTCGACGATCATCACGTGGCGCCAGCCCGCGGTTTGCGGTGCGCGCTCGATGCGATTGATCACCGCACCGGACTGGTACTCGATGAACGCGATCACCGATCCGGCCGCGGCGATCACGGTGTCATCGCTGACCACGATCTCGACGGGCGCACTCAGCGTCCGGAGATTGACGTTCCACCGCACCTCACCGGTCATCCGGTCGAGGGCGAGCACCTGGCTCGCGAAGGCGGTGACGAGGAGCTGACCTCGTCCGGACTCGCGATAGACAGCCACGAGCGCAGCAGCTAGCTACGCGGAGCGGGCTTGCCGGGCTCGCCGAGCGCGGCAAACAGCTCGGTCGTCGAGACGGTCGACCTCTTCGCGAGCTTGTTCTTGCGGCGGCGACCCTGCGACTCGTGCTTGTTCTTGCGCTTGACGCGGGTGGCGGAGGTGTTGGAGGCCATGGGGCACGGGTTCTAGCGCCTCGCGCCAAGGTCTGTCAATCAAGCCCCCGACGCTCGACGGGGCCGTCGAGCCAGGATAGGTTTGCGTTCCGGGCGCGTTGTCCTTACGATCCGCGTACCTAGAGCCAAAAAGCATGAAGCTTTGCCCGAAGTGCAACAAGCAGTTCAGTGACGACGCGAATTTTTGTCCTGTCGACGCTGCCCGTCTCGGCCCTGTCATCCAGGCTGCGGCCGAGTCGGACTCGCTAGGGGCGCGCTTCGAGCTCCTCGACAAGCTGGGTGGAGCGCGCACGGGCGCGGTCCACAAGGCCAAGGATAAACAGACCGGCGCCGTCGCTGCGGTCAAGCTGGTGTCGCCGCAGGTGACGTCGCTGCCCGGCGTAGCGCAGCGTCTCGAACGCGAGCTCAAGCAACTCGAGCGCGTGCAGAGCGCCGGTGTCACCAAGTTGATCGCATCCGGCAAGCGCGGCGAGCAAACCTGGATCGCCCTGGAGCTCGTTGAAGGTGCGGTCACCCTCGACGAAGCGATCTCCGCACGCGGGCCGATCGCACTCGATCAAGCTGCACACCTGATCGAGGTCGTCGGTGAAGCGCTGATCGAAGCTGCGCAGGTCGGCGTCGTCCATCGCGATCTCGCGCCGAAGAACATCTTGTTCGCCGGCCACGACATCAAGCTGATCAACTTCTCGCTGCCGGTGCCCACCAGCGATCGCGTTCCCGGTGTGCCGGAGTTCGTCGCGCCCGAGCAGGTCGAGGGCAAGCCCGTCGATCAGCGCTCGAACCTGTATTCGCTCGGCGCGCTCTATTACTACGTGCTCACCGGTCAGCCAGTGCACGGCGGCAGCGTCGAGGAGGTCCATCGCGGCCACACAGGTGGCTCGATCAAGACGCCATCCTCACTCGCCCCCGTGCCGGCGCCGGTCGAGGCCGTGATCATGCGCGCGCTCGATCGCAGCCCGACCAAGCGGTTCCTCACCGTTCGCCAGTACGTCGACGAGGTCTCTCGCATCGCGCGGGGCGAAGCCGATCCGAAGCTGGCGATGCCCGCGGGCAAGCAGCGCCCGAAGGCCGAGCTCGTG
>JACCYD010001474.1 GCA_013696695.1 Deltaproteobacteria bacterium
GTCGTGCACTGCGCGGTGGCCGGCAGCTCGTGCGCCGCGGACGCGGCCTTGTCGATCACCTGCGCGTCGGCCGACGCGAACAGCCCGACCAGTGCCTGCATCCCCACGAGGCTGTCGTTCATGCACCGCATGCGGAGGTCGAACGCGGGCTCCGATTGTTCGTGCCGCAGCTTCGTGGCCTCGCAGATCGAGCGGCGATCACTGATCCAGCGCTGCGCGTAGCGATCGAGCTCGTCGGAGACGCGCCGCAACGTGCCCTCCTTGTGCGAGCGGTTGGTCGCGAGGAACGCCGTGCGGAGGCGCCCCTTCACCGCATCATCCCAGACCCCCGCCATGCGCTCCGGCCCGTCGAGGCACGGCGGCTCCAGCTCGGGTGCGGATCTGCGCACCACCAGCAACACGATGACGACCGCGATCGCTGCCGCCGCGATGGCCGCGAGCCCGATCGAGAGCGTGCCGAACTTCTTCACGGTCGGTGGCGACAGCGTGTCGAGCAGCGCGATCATCGACGGCCACCGCTTGTCCGGATCCTTGTCGAGCCCGCGCAAGATCGCCTCGACGACGCGCGGCGGGATATCCGGCCTGGTCGGCGGGATCCGGACTCGGCCCTCGGTCACCGCGGTGGCGAGCTCGACATACGAGTCGGCCTTGAACGGGAGCTGGCCGTAGAGCGCCTCGTAGAGCGTGACGCAGAACGCGAACTGATCCGCGCGCGCGTCGAGCTCCTCCTTCTGGTGTTGCTCGGGAGCCATGTAGATCGGCGTGCCGAACAGCGCGCCGACCGTGGTCAGCTGCGCGTGCAGTTGCGACGACGTCATCATCGGATCGGTGTGCTCGCCGACGTCGGCGCTGTCGTCCGTGGGGAGCGGGGTGTGGTCGTTCGTGCGGGTCGGCCGCGCGAGGCCGAAATCGATGACGCGGATGCGACCATCGAACCCGACGAGCACGTTGTCGGGCTTGAAGTCGCGGTGCACGAGCCCGGCCTGGTGACCCGCGGCGAGCCCGCGCCCCGCCTTGCTGTACGCGTCGAGGATCTCGAGCACGGTGCGCGGCTGCTCTTCGAGCCAGCTGCGCAGCGTCTGGCCCGCGATGTACTCCATCGCGATGTAGACGCGCTCCTCGATCTCTCCCGCCTCGTACACCGTGACGACGTGGGGATGTGACAGCTGCGCCATCGCGCGCGCTTCGCGCAGCAAGCGCGCCGCTTCCTTCTCGCGTCGGCGACCGGTCAGGCCGCGGGTCCGCAGCACCTTGATCGCGACCTTGCGATCGAGCTGCGGATCGTAGGCCGCGATCACGATGCCCATGCCGCCTTGGCCGAGGACATCGAGGATGTCGAACCGGCCGAGCTTGCCGCGCTCGTGCATCCCGCTCGGCAACACCGACGGTCGCTCGGCCGGCAGGTCCGGCGTCGGGACCTCCGGAATCGGCATCGTCTCGGAGATCGTGAAGCGCGCCCTGGCCTCGGGCCTCTTCACGGCATCCGGGATCCCGCGTGGGGTCTCGACGGGCACCGTGTCCGCTCTCGCGTCATGACCTCGACGCCGGTTCGTGTTGTCGGGTGGTTCGTCGACCATGGCAGACGCGGACTACGTGAGCATCACATACCCGAGCGCCTACGAGCGCTCGACTCCCGAGCTTCCCACGTGACCACGCAACGCAGATCTATGGGGGGATTTTGGACGATCTCAGGCAACCGCGCGAATCTCCGTTGGTCAGGCCGGCGATCGCTCAATTTTCTCGATGTAGGCAGCGCGAGTCGCGCAGAAATCAACCTGACGGTCGCCTCGCACGTCTTTATACTCAGCACTAGCTGGGCCTCGTCATGCACGCCGCCTCTCGCCGCACGATGAAACGGGTACCGACACGCGCGATCTGGCTCGCGGCGGTCTGCATTGCCTTGTTCATTCACGGCACAGTGCTCGGTGCCGCCGAGGGTATCGGTCTCGGCTCGGTCGGCGAGTTCACGGCGACCACCGAGCCGCAGGTCGAGGACGAGTATGTCGACCTCGAGACCTCGTGCACCGGTGACGTGTTGCTCGCGACCTCGGCGCGGGCGGCGATGTGTCTCGCACCGTGGAATCGCGGATCGACCGAGTGCGCGAACATCGACGACCTCGAGATGATCATGTGGATGGATCTGTCGTCGTGCCGCGGTCGCGATCAGTCGATCGCTCCGGTCGCGATGGCCACCATCCAGCCGCGCGAGCTCGAGAAGGTGACGCCGATCGACGCCGAGGCGTTGCTCGAGCAGCTCGACAAGTCGCAGCCCCCACCACCACCACCACCACCGGTGCCGCAGCTCCAGCCGCAGCAGCAACCGCCGCCTCCACCACCGGCGCCGCCGCCGCCGAAGCGCCCACAGCAGATCGTCGAGACCGCAAAGCCGAACACCGACAAGGAACCCGACAACGCGCGGTTCCTCGCCGAGCACAACACCAACGTCGAGAAGCAGAAGGTCGCGCGCGGCGCTCGCAACGAGCCGATGATCGCCAAGAGCAAGCCCGAGGAGCTGACTCCGAAGGACAAGCCGAAGGACGAGCCACCCGCGATCGCCAAGAAGCC
>JACCYD010001481.1 GCA_013696695.1 Deltaproteobacteria bacterium
GCGCACCTCGACCGGCGCGACGATGCCGATCTCGCGCGACAGCTGCTCGGGATCGAGCACCGAGCGCACCGTGGTGGCCATCAGCTGACCGTTGACGCGCATGTACGGCGCGTGACCCGCGATCAGATAGACGTCGCTCGCGTTCTCGGCGCGTGCGTTGGCGGTCAGCAGATCGAGCAGCGGGCTGCCACTCGAGGTCTGCACGCCTCTCGGCGCATCGTATTGACCGCGCTCGATGATCATCACCGTGTCGTCGGGCGGCGGAGGTGGCGGCAACACGCCCGAGACCGACTCGCTCTTGCGGATGATCGGCACGCGCTCCGACGGACGTTGATAGCGAGCGACCGGCATCCGATCCGACGGCCGCTGCTGCCGCACCGGAAGCGGCGACATCTCCTGTGATGGCCGATGCGCGCGGACCGGCGCCGATGCATGATCTCGCGTGGCCACCGGGTAGCCGCCGGTCGGTTGATGTTGTCTCGGGGCGACGGACATCGCGGTGGGGGGCGTCATCTGCGGGATCCGCGGCGCCTGCGTGCGGCGCGATTCCGAGTAGGCGAGGGGCTCGACGGGCGCGGCGATCTCGGGCACCTCGGCCGACATCTCGATGAACACCTGCCAGTGACCGCGCTGCGGCTGGACGTCGATCAGGTAGCGATAGCCACCGGAGTCGAGCTCGAATTGCGCCTGCCGGCTAGCGTCGATTTGATCGAGCACCAGCGGTGGCGCGACGTCGCGAACGAGATCGACGAGCTGCTCGTGCGGCGTGATCTGCGTCGAGCGGCGATCGCCAGTCGGGAACCGCAGCGTCACGGCTTCACCCGAGGCGAGCAGCGCACCCGTGGCGCCGGCCTTCTCGATCACCCGCATATAAAATTCGATGCGGCGCACCTGCCGATCTCACTATCGCACGAGTGGCTCGGGCCTCGAAATCGCCAGGACTAAACGTGGTAGGTGGGATCGAGGATGAGCGACTCGGACAAGCCCAAGGCGCAGAAACCTGACAGCAAGGCCGCCGACAAGACGGCGATATCTCCACAGCCGGCCGCGAAGGCGTCGGAGCCAGCCCCCGCGTTACCACAGCAGCCGCCGCCGCTCGACGAGCGCCGGCTCACGCTCGCCGAGCTGCTGCCGTTCGCCAAGCAGCTCGACGCCGACAACCTGATCGAGCTCGCCCGCGATGGCCGCGCGACCGTCCGCGCCAATGCAGCGCTCGGGCTTGCGGCCGTCGGCCATCCGGCGTTCGAGCTGGTGACGCTGGTCCGTGATAGCGAGCCCCATGTCGCGGTCGCGGCGGCGGAAGCGTTCGCCAAGCTCGGGCCGCAGCTTCGCGAGCGGATCCCGCAGCTGGTCGCCGCGCTCGACGGCGCGCTGCCCGAGGTGCTCGACGCCGTGGTCGGTACGCTGTCGGAGCTGATCGGCTCGTGCGACGCCGAGCTGACGGCCGCGCTCGATGTTCCCGAAGCACTCGCCCTCAAGACGGTGATCTCCGCTGCGGGTCGGCTCGGTCCCCGCGGCATCGCGTTCCTCGCCCGCGCCACCGCGCATGATCGCAGCCGCGTTCGCGTCAACGCGATCGCCGGTCTCGGTCGCCTCGGCAAGGCGGACGCCGACGCGGCGATGGCGTGTCTGACGGTGATCGAAGGCAACGATCCGGTGCCCGATGTTCGCACCGCCGCGAAGCAAGCGATGCTGTCCGTGGTCGCGCGCGAGAAGACCACCGTGGTCGACTCGCTGCCGAAGATCCCCGACTTCGAAGCCCGCAAGCTATCGAAGGGCGAGCTGATGGAGTCGGCGGACGCGATCGACGTCGACCAGATGATCCACGCGCTCGAGGACGGCCGCGCGCACGTCAAGATCAACGCGACGCGCGCGCTCGCGATCAAGGGCGAGAAGGCGGCGCGCGGGGCGTCGGCGCTCGGCCTGCTGCTTCGCGATAGCGTCCCGGCGGTGCGTCGCGAGGCGGCGATCGCACTCGGCAAGCTCGGCACCGGCGCGGCCGGCGCTGCGAACGATCTGGTCGGCGCGCTCGGCGATCCGGAAGCCGATGTCGTAGAAGCGGCGGGCGAGACGATCGCCGGACTCGGGCCCACGGCTCGCGAAGCACTGGTGCGCGGCCTCGACGCCGGCACCGAGATCCACGGGCTGCGCGTCGGCGAGCTGATCGGCAAGTTGCCCGATGCGGCGCGCACGCTGGTCGAGGCGTTCGCGAGCCCGGCGGTCAACGTCCAGGTCAACGCCGCGCTCGGCCTTGGTCTGCTGCGCGACAAGGTCGGCTCCGGCCTGGCATCGCTCCACGGTGCGCGCACCGGTGGTGACGCGCGTACCCGCGACGCGGTTCGTCGCGCGCTCGAGATGATCGATCCGAAGGGCGACAGCGGCCCGCAAGCGATCGCGATCGAGGGCTTCGAGGATCGGTTCCTCGGCGCCGCCGATGTCGAAACGGCGAAGGCCTCGATCGAGAAGGTCGGCGTCACCGCCCTGATCGCGCACCTCACCGACGGGCGCGATGTCGTGCGTGCGAATGCTGCGACCGCACTCGGGTCGCTCGGGAGCACCGATGCGGCGCCCTCCCTCGGCGTAAGGCTTCGCGACGACTCACCGCGCGTGCGGCTCGCTGCGGCGCAGGCCCTCGATCGGATCGGCGATGCCGCCGTCACCTCCGCGGCGGCTGATCTCGTCGGTGCGTTGCGCGATGCCGACGTCAAGGTCGCCGAGGCCTGCGCGGCGATCCTGAAGGGGCGCAAGTCGAAGATGATCGGCGCGCTGGTGCGCGGGCTCGAGACCGACGATCCGCGGCACGGCCGCCGCATCGTCGAGGTGATCGGCGCGCTGGGCGATGCGTCGGAGATCCTGACGGACGCATTCGACAGTCCGGCGGTCAACGTCCAGGTCAATGCCGCTCTCGGCCTCGGGCTGCTCGGCAACGATCGCGTCGGCAAGGGTCGTCGCGCGCTCGAAGGTGCCCGCACCGGTGGCTGGGAGCGCACGCGCGAAGCCGTCCGCGCGGCCCTCGATGTTCTCGATGGCCCACCCGCCGCGGGTCCCGCCGCGATCGACATCGAGGGCTTCGAGGCGCGCCATCTCGCCGCCGAGGCCTTCAAGAATGACGGCGCGAAGTCTCTACCGGTCGACGACCTCGCGGGCTATCTCACCGACGGGCGCGCGGTCGTTCGCGCGAACGCCGCGACCGCCCTCGGTGTGATCGGCGCGCCCGCGCTCGGCGCCGTTCGGCCGCTGGGCGTGTTGCTCAAGGACGACGATTCGAAGGTGCGGATCGCCGCGGCAGGTGCGCTCGACAAGCTCGGCGACGATGCCGTGCGCGAGATCGCCGAGTACCTGGTGGGTGCGTTGCGCGGCGATGCCGAGGTCGCGGCGGCGTGCGCGCCGGTGTTGATCGCGCGCAAGACCAAGGTGCTGACCGCGCTCCTCAAGGGGCTCGAGACCGACGACGACATCCACGCGCGCCGCATCCTCGAGGTGATCATGGCGCTCCCGGATGCCGCCGAGATTTTAATCGACGCGATCGAGAGCCCGGCCGAGAACGTCCAGGTCAATGCGGCGATCGGCATCGGGATGCTGGGCGCGAAGCGGGCAGGCGCCGCGGGGCGCAAGACCCTCGAATCGCGTCGCACCGGCGGGTTTCCTCGGACGCGCGAGGCCGTGTTCAAGGGCCTGGCACTACTTGATGGCTGAGTGCGGCTGAGTGCGGATGGCTGAGTCGGATGGCTAGCTGGACGACCGCGCGGTCCGGACCCATAGTGCGCGAGCCATGCTGACCATCCGCAAAGCAGAGGATCGCGGCCATGCCGATCATGGGTGGCTCGATTCCCATCATACGTTTTCGTTCGCCGACTACTACGACCCGAAGCACATGGGCTTTCGCGCGCTGCGCGTGATCAATGATGATCGCGTCGCGGGCAACCGCGGCTTCGGCGCCCATCCCCATCGCGACATGGAGATCCTGTCGTACGTCCTCGAAGGGGCACTCGCTCACAAGGACTCGACCGGTCACGGCGGCACGATCCGTCCCGGCGACGTCCAGCTGATGAGCGCCGGTCGCGGCGTCACGCACAGCGAGATGAACCCGGAGCGCGAGCCGGTCC
>JACCYD010001487.1 GCA_013696695.1 Deltaproteobacteria bacterium
GCTGGCCCCGGCTATGGCTTTCGTGGCGTCCACCCGAGCGTTCGCGCGGATGCATCGTGGCGGACCGGCATTGCCGTCGCGCACCTCGGATGCGGGTACGCGGCCGTGGTCTCGATCGATCCTGCGACGTTCGGACAGGTCTGGATCGACGCCCGCGCGGTCGGCCTCGTGAAGCCGATCGCGCCGAACTTCACCGCCTGGTACCTCGAGTGGATCGATCGCCTCGCACGCAACGTGCTGCCCGAGGCTCACGTCCCGCCCGGCGCATGCCCGCTACCGAACGCGCTCGGCGGCTACCTGGGCGTGCGCGAGCAGCAGCTCGGGATCGAGGCCGGCACGCTGGCCGGGGCGCAGCTCCGGGAGGCGCTCGAGGATCTCGGCGCGCACTCGATCGAAATCGCAGCGGAATCCTCGGTGCTCTATGCGAACGGAACGCGCGTCGACCCGTGCATCGCCTGCGCACGGCTGGTCGAGAGCCTCGGTGTCGACGGCCTCGGACCCGACGTCGTCGCACCGGGTGGCGACCGTCCGGGATCCGGACGGTCATGAACACGGCGCCTAGCTGTCACCGGATTGTCAGACCGGTTGTCTAAGGTGTCTGCCATGATCGTGTTCTCTAACCATCGGCTCGGTCCCGCCTCCGAGCTGTTGGTGTCGGCCGCGGTTGCCGAGAGCATGCTGCGCGACACGGCCGAGGCCGCGTCGTTGTCGGCAGAGGATCGGTGGGAGCGCGAGCTGGTGCGCTGGCTCGAGGATCGCGCGAGCATGGTCGCCGCGTCGGTGCGCCTCACCGATGTCGCGGAGGCTCGGCGGGTGCGGCCCGCGAACACCGCCATCGATGTCGGCGAGGTCGCGTGGTCGCCCGAGCACTTCGAGCGCCAGCGCCGGTTCTTGATCGATGGGATCGAAATCGCCGGAACGCACTCGCTGCACGTGCGGGCGCTGGGGCGGTGGGCGGCGATGATCCAGGCACATCCGCGGGGCTCTGTACAGGTCGGTCGCCGCTGGTCGGTACTGGTAACCATTTGAGATCGCTAGCGTAAAAGCTCAAAGGTAAAGCCAGAGCCCGAGTTTGCGGGTGCTAGAGTCTCCGCGTGGTGCAAGGGCAAGTGGGCCAGGCCGGCGGTCCGGGATTCTATCCGCAGCCGAACGAGTGGACCTGCGGACCGTTCGCACTCAAGCACGCGCTACTCGCGCTCGGCCGCATGGTCGACGTCACCCAGATCGCCTCGACCGCCCGCACCCACTGGTGGTCTGGCACCAACGAGATCCAGCTCGCCCGCGCCGCGCGCGCCTTCGAGTGCGACCTCATCCTCGAGCGTCGGATCGATGCCGAGGAAGCGCGCAAGGTCCTGATCAAGCATCTCCGCGAGCAGACGCCGGTGCTGCTCTGCGTGGAAGAGTGGTCGCACTGGATCACGGTGCTCCGCGCGGAGGGTCAGCGGTTCGTCGTCGTCGATTCGCAGGACGATCCGCTGCTCTCGGTCCGCACCTGGCCGCAGCTCCGCAACTGGTGGCGATACCACGACACCGATTACGCGACGGATCAGCCACCCACGCTCTACGACCTGATGGCGGTCTCGCCGCGGTTCCGCACCACGGTGAAGGCCGACTTCTCCGTCGAGCGCGTCAAGTTCCTCCGCCGTCCCGAGAACCGCCGGCTCGCGCGCCACTGGAACGAGTACCTCGAAGATCTGCTCGAGATCTGCAAGCCGCCGTCGGTGCGCATCGTCGAGCCGCTCTCGATGGGCGAGTTCCTGCGCCGCCATCAAGAGCTCCTCAAGACGCGCGTTGTCTACTGGCACGGCGATGTCAGCCGCGATGAAGTCGCGCGGATCCTTCGCGACCTCCGCTTCGTGTCGGAGACCTACGGTCTGGTGATTCCCGCATCGATGAGCCGGCGTGCGCTGGGCGATCTCGCGATCCTGGTGTCGCTCTGGGCGTGCGCGGATCGCGGCATCAACGGCATGTTCGGATCGCCGGGTGCGGATGCTCGCTCGACGCAATCGCCGAAACGCCGCAAGAAGCGCGCATCTCGTCGCTGACGGTTTGCCGAGATCGCGCTACTCGAGCCGCGCGACGACAGCGTCGTGCACGGCGCGGCGCAGTGCCTTGATATCGTCGACGCTGGAGCCACCACGGGTCGGATGCACGCGGTTGGTGAGCAGCACGACCCATCGCTGCTTCGGTAGATCGAGCCAGAGGGACGTGCCGGTGAAGCCGGTGTGGCCGAGCGCGCCGGCGCGGGGCCAGTGATCGCCGGCGCTCGAGATGCCGGGCTCGATCGACGGCGTGTCGAAGCCGAGGCGCCACGTGGTGGAGGGCGCCGCGGATTCGCGTGCGAAGCGCTGCACGATCTCGGGACGCAGCCGGCCGGTCGCGTGCCCGGCGTGCGTGTGAACGATCGCCTGCGCGAACCGCGCGACATCGCCGAGCGTCGAGAACAATCCGGCGTGCCCTGCGACGCCACCGCTGTAGAAGCAGTTCTCGTCGTGGACGACGCCGTGCACGAC
>JACCYD010001494.1 GCA_013696695.1 Deltaproteobacteria bacterium
GGTCTTTGTGGCATCCAACCTGTATTGACGTTCTATTCTGCCTACCTCGGAATCGAAGCGCGACGAGATACTCCGAACGACGAGGGCAACTGCGGCCGACTGTTGATGGGCACAGGCGACTGGGACGACGAGCCGTGCGATCGCATGGCGCGCCCGCTCTGCGAGGTCGACGGCAACCTCGTCGTCGTGACGCCCTGAGCTCGACCAGTCTCTCGAGGTACGTGCCACGCGGCACGCGAGCGTCCACGCCACACGCCCGGTGCACTGTGGACTCCTAAGTGGGCCGGCCGGCGCGCCGCGTCGCGGCATATCGCTTGCGAGGCGTCGTCGCCAATGCGTTGTCGCGCTGCCCTGTCATGTTTCGCGCTCATCGCATGTGGTCGCGGGGCACAGCCGGGCGGTTCGGATGCGTCGGTGATGGTCGATGGCGCGAGCGATGTGGACGCGGCGAGCGAACCCGGCGACGCCCCGGCCGACACCGCCGACGCGGACGTGATCGACGAGCCCGATCTGACGCCACCGAAGCTGAGCGCGATCGCCCCGGCTGACGCATCGGACGTCTGGCTTCACGATCGGATCGACTTCGGGTTCGACGAGCCGATCGATGCGAGCGGCGCCACGGTGACCGCGAGCCTCGCGGGAGCCCCGGTTGGCGCGACCCTCGCGCTGGTCGGAGATCGCACGATCGCGGTGAGGCTCGCCCCCGCCGCACGCGGCACCGGTACCCTCGAGATCAACCTCGGTGGTGTGATCGAGGATCTCGCCGATAACGCGGCGGACCTCGCGATCAGCGCGCAGTACAGCGTGGTCGCGTGGAGTCGGCCTGCCATCGATCGCGGCGTCGCGACCGAGACTCCCGCGATCGTCGTCGACCAGAGTGGCGCGATCATCGCGGCGTGGGTCGTCGACAGCGCTGCCGGGCGCCGGATTGTCGTCAGTCGCTATGCGAGCGGCGGCTGGCAGGCACTCGGTGAAACGCTCGGCGCGGGCGAACCCGCATCCGTTGCGGTCAGTATCGATGCATCGAACCGCCCGCTCGTCGCGTGGGTCGAAGGCGGTGCCGCTCACGTGATGCGGTGGAGCGGAAGCGTGTGGAACGCGCTGCCGTCCCCGGGATCCGGGACGCACGTCGTGCTCTCAGCTTCGACGGTTGCGGTGTTCGGCAGCGGCATCGCGGTACGGACGTTATCGGCGACTGACACCTGGCAGGTGGTCGGTGATCTCGGCTTGGGGGGTGCGCTCGTCGGCGAGCCCGCGATCGCAGCCGGTCCCGCGATCGGCTGGATCGAGCGCACCGGCGGTGACGCGCAGATTCGCGTGCATCGCCACGCAGCCGGCACGTGGACCGCGATGACACCGATCGCGCTCGATCTCCCGCCTGCCGGCGTGAATCGCATGAGCCTCGCGGCGAGCGGATCGCAGCTCGCGGTCGCGTGGGACGAGCACGGCGGTTCGTCGAACGTCATCGCAGCGATCGCGAACGGAACGTCATGGTCCCGCCTCGGGCGACCGCTCGATGTCGACGTCGCCGGTGATGCGACCGCGCCCGCGATCGCGATCGACTCGAGCGCTCGACCGGTGGTTGCCTGGCGCGAACGGATCGAAGGGAGCGATCGCGGCGTGATCGCGCGCTGGAGCGGTTCGGCGTGGACGATCGTTGGCGGGCCGCAGTGGCATGGCTCGACGGCGATGCCATCCCGGCCCTCGCTCGCCCTGTACGCAGACGCCCCGATCGTGGGCAGCACCGCCGCGAACGCGATGCACGTCGCGCGCTTCAACGGGCCCGCGGTTGCAGCAGTTGGATTCGCGCGCGCTTCGATTGCTGGCTGTAGCTTCAACGCAGCGAGCCCGACGCCGACGCTGCTCGCGACCGGCTGCTTCACGCCCGCACCGCACCCCGGGCTCGTGCCGTACGACATCGTCAACGAGCTGTGGTCCGACGGCACGAAGAAGCGCCGCTGGATCGGGCTTCCCGATGGCACGTCGATGACCGCATCCGCCACCGATGCGTGGGCGGCACCGGTCGGGACGATCATGGTCAAGGAATTCGCGATCGAGACCACGCCCGGCAACCCCGCGACCCGGCGCCCGGTCGAGACCCGGATCTTCACGAACACGAGCAGCGGCTGGAGTGGCTTCTCCTATCGCTGGCGCGCGAACGGCAGCGATGCGGATCTGCTCAACGACGGCACGTTCACCCAAGACTGGCAGCTCGATGACGGCGGGACCTATCGCCACCTCTATCCAAGCCGCAGCCAGTGCCAGTCCTGCCATCACGCTGCGTTCGGTCCGCTGCTCGGCGTGCGACCGCAACAGCTGCAGCGGTGGTTCGATTACGGCGGCACGATCGCGGATCAGATCCCGACGCTCGCGGCCGCCGGCATCGGTCCGGCATCGACCGCAACGCCGCACGTCGCGACGCACGACCGCGCGGCGACCTGGGAACAGCGCTCGCGCGCGTACATGGCCGCGAACTGCGCCCACTGCCACAACCCGGGCAACATCGCGATCAAGGATCTGCGCTACACGACGCCGCTCGCCCAGACGCGGCTCTGCGAGGTGATCACACCCGGCTCGCCTTCGCAGTCTGTGGTCTACGCGCGGGTGACGCAGCGTCCCGGCATGCCCGCGCTCGGCACCTTGATCGTCGATCCTCACGCGGACCTCCTGCTCGCGCGGTGGATCGCCGGCATGACCGCGTGTCCGTGAACCCAGCTACCGAGTGAGCGCGCGGCGGACGCGCGCTGGGCTCAAGGCATCTGGACGGTACGCTCGGGATCGTATGCGGGTTGCCGCCCGCTGAAGAGGATGCCGAAGTGCTCGAGCGGACCTTCGCCGTCTCCGTCGTGCCAGCGTTGCTCGAGCTGGGCGCGCGGGATGAACGTGTACGTGCCGCGCATGTACGGGTCCATGAAGTAGATGTTCTCGGCGTCGTAACCGGTGGCGACGACGTAGTGACCGTTCTCGAAAGTCTCGGTCCAGTCGACCGTGGCCGGGTCGTCCACCCACGCCTGGAGCGCGAGCATCACGGGGTGCTTCTGGTCGATCCGGGCAGTCAGCTCCGCGATCGTCATGTTGGTCTTCGTGGTGACCGTCAGGCCCACGCTCCGCGCGTACTCGACGATCTCGCGGTAGTTCGTGCCGCCGTCCGGATCCGAGCCGAGCTTCGTCGCGAGATCGCCCTCGTTGATGTCGGGAACTCCGTAGTAGCCGAGCACCGAGAGCAGGGACGCGACCCCGCACGTGTACTCGGTAGCCTGGCGCACCAGCGGCGTGCGCAAGAAGTGCTGCACCGAATTCGCGGGCGGGCCACTGCTCAGCGTGGCGTCATCGGCTTTACCGCCACCACCACCGATCGGTTCGGAGGCCGGGGAAGTCGTACAACCGAGAACACAGACAAGGACAAGACTGGAGAAGCGCATCGGGGAACTCCACGAGCTGGGATGGCGTGGAGAGAAACTAGCGAGGCACTGCGTTGTAGTCACGATACATTTAATGAACACTCGATGTAGTGATTCTTAATCTCGACCGACTGCGGGTGTTCCTCGCGGTACATCGGGCAGGTAGCGTGCTCGGTGCGTCGCGCGTGCTCGCCGTGACCCCCTCGGCCGTGAGCCAATCCGTCAAGCGACTCGAGGACGAGCTCGGGGTCCGGCTGTTCCAGCGCATGGGGAACCGGCTGGAAGCGACCGACGAAGCACACGAGCTCGCGGTCGTCGTTGGCGGCTTCGAGGAATCACTCGCGGCGACGACCGACAAGCTGCGGGAGCGCCGGCACGAGCCGCAAGGCGTGCTGCGGATCGGCGCGCCGTTCGACTTCGGGACGCGCGTCGTGATCCCCGCGATGAACCGACTGGAGCGGTTCTCGCGGCTCGCCTTCGAGGTCTGCTTCGGTGCGCCCGATGTCCTGATGACCGCGCTGCTCGGTGGGCAGATCGAGCTCGCGTACTGTGACGATCATCCGCTCCTGAAAAAGCACGCGAAGCTGGTCGCGTTCGCGCGCGCGCATCACGAGACGCTGCTGTTGGTGTGTGCGAAGGCGTTCGCGACCAAGCACGTCGGCGATCGGCCATCGCCGCAACATCTGCTGACGCTACCGCACGTCGACTACGTCCGTGACCGCTCGGTGATCGCGCTGTGGTATCGCCATCATCATCGACTGACCGCGATCGCCGCGCCCGTACGCCTGGTCGCGGACAACGTGCACGCCGTGCTCGCGGGCATTCGCGCCGGGCTCGGTCTCGGACTCGTTCCCGAGCATCTCGTGCGTGGCGAGCTCGATCGCGGAACGCTCGTCAAGATCGGGAGTCGCAGGAGCGAGCTCGCGCACGACATCGTCCTCGCACAGCGCAAGGACCGCATTCCGACGATCCGTGAGCGGGCTTTCATCGAAGTGATGCGAACGCAGGAGTAGCTCGGGCAGGCCGCGCTCGCGACAACGAACGTGTCGAGGAGCCAGATCGGGTCGGCACTCGGACGCTTGCACCCCGCACTCGTTCGCGAGCAAATAGCGTTCGACAAGTCCGACGACAACCAACCGCCCGAGCTCGCGCGACTCGAACAGCTCTTTCAGGAAGAAGACGTCCAACGCTGCCCGACCTGAGGCGCCGGCGGATCCCTGAGCTTGATGCCGTTCCTCGTGAGTGCCCCGTCGATCAGTTTTTGCCATCGCAGGTACCGCGCGTGCCCATCCATCAGCTTCGCGTGGGCGTCGACGAACTTGGCCTCGTCCTTGGTCTCGGCAGCATCGATCAGCTGCGCGGCGACGTCGCGATAGGCCGTCGCGACCGCGATGCCCATCGAATGCGCCTGCGTCATCGACGCCGGTGGCGTGACCTTCGCAGACCCGGCGATGAAGTCTTTCATTCGCGGGATCACCGTCGTGTCGAGCGCACCCGGGCGCACGAACCAGCCTGGCGCGGTTTCGAATTGCGCGGGCGTGATGTTCTCGAGTGGCCGCTTGCCGACCCACAACACGCCGATCAACGCGTTCATGTCCGTGTTGATGTACTTCTCGACGGCTACCTTGTCGGGACTGTTGGGGATTTCGGGACTGTCGTGCTTGCTCCCACATGCGGCGAGTCCGAGGACGAGACACGCGATGGCGAGCAGGAATCCCTTGGTCTCGTACTCCAGCTCCACACGGTTGACGGTTGTTCTCTTCATTGACCGTGAGGCGTGACCACGACGGCTACTGTGGTGACTTTTCCGGTTACGTCACGTTCCAGGCCTTGATCCGAGCCGCGCGACGCCGTGCGCAGGAGGACAGCAAGTATCTGGAACCGCTCGTCGTCTGGCACTGTCTAGGGCCTTGATGAAGCGCGCCAGGGTTCGGTCTCTACTCTGCGTCTGGTTGGCGGGCACGATCGCGGGGGGAGGCTGCCGGACGCCGGCGACCTCTATCGTGGCGAACGTCCCGAAGGCGGCGGTCAACACGCCTGCGGCGATCGCCGCGGCGACCACCCCGACCGGGCGCCCTCAGATCCAGATCGAGGACGAGGCCGCCGGCAAGCTGACGGTGACCACCGCGGACACTCGGGTCGAGAGCCGCGATGTCGTGATCTCGAACCTCAGCGACGCCGAGACTCGTGCCCTGCACGCGCGGATGGAACCGCTGCCGGATCTGTCCGCCTTCAACGCCACCGCGCCGACGATGCGCGCGCCTTCGCAGCCGCCACCGAAGTCCGGCCCGGCGCAGCCGCTCGCGTTCGTCGTGCCCACCGGCAAGGCCGTCACCGACGCGCCGATCACGCCCGCAGGCAAGCTGGTCGCGCCACTGCAGGCGCCGCAGATCACCCCGACCGGTGAAGTCCGTCGCGAGTCAGAGATCCGCGTGCGGTTCTCCGAGCCGATGGTGCCTGTCGCTGCGGTCGGCACGGCGGCCAAGCCGACGGTGACCATCACGCCGCCGGTCACCGGCACGTGGAGGTGGATCGACACCCGCGTGCTGCAGTTCACCGCGACCCCGCGGTTGCCGATGGCCACCGACTTCGAGGTCACCGTGCAGCCTGGCGTCGAGGCGATCAGCGGCGCGAAGCTCGCGACCGCTGCGAGCCAGAAGTTTTCGACCGCACCGATCTCGATCGCCGGCGGCTATCCGAATCGCGCGATCCGCCCGGACGCGCCGATCGTCATTCGCCTCGATCAGACTGCCGACGTCGCGAAGATCGCGAGCCTGTTGCGCGTCAACGCGGGTACGCGCCGCATCGCGTTCACGGTGTCGACGCTCGAGGCCGCGAAGCAGCTGTGGACGCGCGATCCGAGCCACGCGTGGGATGCCAAGACCGCCGATCTCGTGGACGGTCGCTACGTCGTGCTCGCGCCCCAACCCACGTGGCCCGCGGGCACCGGGATCCAGGTGTCGCTCCCGAAGAACGCGCCGTCGAAAGAAGGGCCGCGGCTGTCGAAGGAGGAGAGCTTCGTCAAGTTCGATGTCGTGCCGCCGTTCAAGGTGCTCGGCATCCAGTGCGGCGATTCCGAGAAGCCACTCCTCGCCGGCGTGCGCTGCCCCGCGAACAACTCGCTCGGGGTGGTGTTCTCGAATGCGATCGCCGCGAGCACGTATCGGGCGCAGAAGATCCAGATCGTCGGGCAGCCGTTCGAGGACAACGCGCCGAGCGGAGCTGCCGTCACGGTCGAGACGCCGAAGCCGATCGGGCGCGCGTATCAGATCGCGATCGACGACGGCATCGCCGACGTTCACGGTCAGCCGATGTTCGGCCCCCGCGCGCTCGGCTTCACCACCGGCCCGGAGCAGTTCTCGCCGGAGCTCGACGCGCCGAGCGGCTTGCACGTGCTCGATCCGCGCTTCCAGATCCCGCAGTGGGTCGTCCGTGCCGAGGCGGTGACATCCGTCCGGGTCCAGCTCTATCAGGTCGTGCCGCGAGACTACTTCGCGTACGCCGCCTTCGAGGAGAATCCGAAGCTGGCGCCACCCGGCAAGCGCATCCACGACAAGACCTACGCGATCGGCGGGCAGGATGGCGCCAACATCCGCGTCGATCTCCGCCCCGGACTCGATGCCTCCGGCTTCGGCCACCTCGTCGCCATCGCCACCGCGACGCCCGTCCCGGGACGGCAGCCCAGCTCCGACGGACCTGATCGCGATCGCGCCGTCGCCTGGATCCAGGTCACCAAGCTCGGTGTCTCTGCGCGGCTCGATGCCGACCACATCAACGCGTGGGTCTCGGACATCACGCCGCAGTCGACGTTCCTCGCGCCGCGCGCGAACGTCGGCGTGTCGCTGCTGCTCGCCGGCGACAAGACCGAGCGCCCCCGAGCGACGACGGATCAGCTCGGCCACGTCGCCGTCGAGATGCTCGCACCGATCACGCGCAAGCCCGATGTCGATCCACCGAGCGCGGTGCTCCTCGCGCAGGCCGGCACCGACACCGCGTTCGCCGCGATCCATCGCTACGAGCGAACGCAGCGCGTCCACGATGCACTGTGGTACGTGACCGACGATCGCTTCACCTACAAGCCGGGCGAGTCGGTCTACGTCAAGGGCTGGGTGCGGTGGACCCACAACGGTACGAACCCGATGCTGGCGCTGCCGAAGCCGAACGACACCGTCAGGTACGGCTTGCACGATTCACGCGGCACCAAGATCGCGAGCGGCACGTTGCAGCTCACCGATCAGGGCGGCTTCGACATCGAGGTCGCGCTGCCCAAGAACGTCAACCTCGGTCAGGCCTCGTTCTCGTTCTCGACAACGGGCAACGGACGCGATGACAGCACGCGCCATCCGATCTCGATCCAGGAGTTCCGCACGCCGGCGTATTCGGTGTCGCTCAACGACGATGTCTCGCACAGCGGTGCAGCGCCGTTGATCCTCGGCGAGAGCATCGAGATGACCGCATCGGCGCGTTACTACGCGGGTGGCGGGCTCGTTGGTGCGGGGATCGAATGGAACGCCACGATGACGACCACGCGATACTCGCCGCCGGGCTGGTCGATGTTCGAGTTCGATCCGCCGCAGCCTCGCCAGCAGCGAAGCTATTACCGCTATCGCGACGACCACAGCGTGCGTGCCCAGCAAGGTGGCTCGCTCTCGGGTGCCTCGACGGCGACCCTCGCGTGGGGCATCGCCGCCCTGCCCGATCGACGCCCGAGCATCCTCGAGGTCGACTCGACGGTGACCGACGTCGATCGGATGAGTATCCGCGCGAGCTCGCGCCCGATCCTCGTGCACCCGTCCGCGTACTACGTCGGCCTTCGCCTCAAGCCGAACACCTACGACAAGCTCGAGGCGATCGTCACCGACATCGATGGCAACGTCATCAACGGCGTCGCGATCGCGATCGAGGTCGAAGGCGTCCTCGGCTCGGAACGGTATCGCTCCGATGCCAAGGTGATCGAGAGCCAGAGCTGCGCGCTGACCAGCGGCAACGTGGCGGTCGATTGCGCCTTCAAGCGCGGCGACTGGAAGACGGCGTACACCGCGACCGCGACGATCGCCGATGCTCGAGGCCGTGCCAACGTCGCGCAGCTCGACGTGCCGTGGTGGAGCCGCGACGACAAGAAGGATCTCGAGCTGGTGCCCGACAAGGCGACCTATCGGCCCGGTGACCGCGCGAAGATCGAGATCAAGTCGGCGATCACGCCGGCCACCGCGATCGTGACGTTCGCGCGCCAGGGCGTGTTCGCGCAGAAGCGGATCGAGCTCGCCTCCGCGTCGACCACCGTCGAGCTTCCGATCGAGATCGGTCACATCAAGAACGTGTTCGTCCAGGTCGATCGCTACGCGAAGCGGCGCAAGCTGTCGAAGGGCAGTTCGTTGCCGCTCCCCGAGATGGTGTCCGCGGAGGTCAACCTCAAGGTCGATCTCGAGGCAGCGCGGCTCGACATGCGCACGCGTCCGCTCGCCAAGCTCGTGCAGCCAGGCGAGGAAGCGACGTTCGAGATCGATGTCCGCCACAGCGGCAAGCCGGTCGCCGGTGCCGAGGTCGCGTTGCTCGTCGTCGACGAAGCCGTGCTCGCGTTGTCGGGACGCTCGCACGCCGATCCGCTGTTGCCGTTCTATCGCGACGTCGGAGCGGGCTCGTCGCCGTGGACGACGTTCGGCCTGATCACGGATCAGGGATCGACGCTCGCCGGTAACCCCGGCGTCGAGAAGTACAAGCTGTCGGGCGGCGGTACAGGTTGGGGCACGATCGGCACCGGCAGCTACGGCACCATGGGCCACGGCTCCGGCGGCGGTGGCTTGGGGTACGGCACCGGCGTAGTTGTCGCGCGCAAGGACTTCCGCGCCACCGCGGTGTTCTCGCCGACGCTCGAGACCGACGCCAACGGCAAGGTCTCGATCACCGTGAAGATGCCCGACAGCCTGACGCGATTCCGGATCGTCGCGCTCGGCGCCGCGTCCGGACAGTTCTGGGGCAAGGCGGAGAACACCATCGTCACCCAGCGCAAGGTCAACGCGCGCACGGTGGCGCCGCGGTTCCTCTCGCAGGGCGATCAATTCTCGCTGCCCGTCGTCGTGCAGAACCTGGATACCAAGGCTCGCACCGTCGACGTCGCGGTGCGCGCGGCGAACTTGATCTCGCGCGGTCCCGCCGGCAAGCGGGTGACGATTCCTGCCGGCCAGCGCGCCGAGGTGCGGTTCGACTTCGGCACGCAGGTGCGTGGCAAGGCGGTGGTGCAGACGATCATGACGTCGGGTCCGTTCGCCGACGCTTCGAATGTCGAGCTCCCGATCTACGAGCCCGCGACGACGGAAGCGTTCGCGACGTACGGCGTCGTCGAAGCCGAGCCGCAGCGCGAGCAGCTCGCGATCCCGACCAACGTGTTCCCCGATGTCGGCGGCCTCGAGGTCGAGGTCGCGTCGACGCAGCTGCAATCGCTGACCGACGCGTACTGGTACCTCTACGCGTATCCGTACGAGTGCGCCGAGCAGCGCTCCGGTCGGATGATCGCGACCGGGGCGATGTACGACATCCTCGACGCGTTCGGCACGCCGGGCCGGCCCACGCGCACGCAGATCGACGCGCAGCGCGCGAAGGATGTCGTGCTGCTCGGCAAGACGCAGAAGCCCGACGGTGGCTGGGGCTACTTCAGCGGCATGCAATCCGATTCGATGGTGACGATGCAGGTGCTGCACGCGCTCGCGATCAACAAGTCGCCCGGCGCCGTGATGTCGAAGGCGACGGCGTTCGTCACCAAGCAGTCGAACGCGCTGTTCGATCGCCTGGCGAAGTTGGCTGCGTTGCCACCCGCACGCCGCACGGATCGCGCGGAGCATCCGTACGTGGTGTCGCTCGCCGCGTTGTCACTGTCGACGATCGCCGCGACCGGAGTCGATACCAGGCCACGCGCCGAGAAGCTGCACGCGCTGGCCACCACCCTCGGTGCCTATCCCGTCGACGCCAAGGCGCGCGTGCTCGCGATCCTCGCCAAGCTGGACCGCGCGAAACCGATTCGCACCAAGCTGCTCGCAGATCTCCTGTCCGCGACCCACGAGACCGCGTCGTCGGCGACGGTGACCGCGAGCTATGTCGAAGCCGAGCGCATGTTGCTGGTGTCGAGCACCAAGACCAACGCACTCGTGCTCGACGCGTTGATCAAGGAAGCACCGGATCACGCGCTGATCACCAAGCTCGCGCGCGGCGTGCTCGACGGTCGCAAGCACGGGCGCTGGATGTCGACGCAGGAGAACATGGTCGCGCTGCTCGCGATGCGCCGGTACTTCGACGTCTACGAGAAGGTCGCCCCGAACTACACCGGCAAGCTATGGCTCGGCACCGCGAGCTACGCCGAGCAGTCGTTCGTCGGACGATCGAGCGCGCGCGGCGTCGCGCAAGCGAGCTGGTCGACGCTCGCGCCGGGCACCACGCACGATCTGTCGTTCGTGCGCGATGGATCTGCCGGCCGGATGTACTACCGCGTCGGCATCGTCTACGCGCCGAAGCAGATCGATCTCCCGGCGCTCGAGAACGGCTTCGTCGTTCGCCGCTCGTACACCGCGGTGGACGATCCGAAGGACGTGATCAAGAACGCGGACGGCTCGTACAAGATCAAGCTGGGCGCGAAGGTGATCGTCACGATCGAGACGCTCAACACGACGACGCGTCATGCGGTCGCGGTGGTCGATCCGCTGCCGGCCGGTTTCGAAGCGGTCAACACCGCGCTCGCGACCTCCGAACGCCCCGCGGTCGTGGCGTCGTCCGATTCGTGGGACCACGTGAACATGCGTGACAACCGCAGCGAGGCGTTCGAGATGGAGCTCCCCGCCGGCTCGCACCGGTTCTCGTACACCGCCCGGGCCACCACGCCGGGCCGGTTCATCGCGGCGCCGGCGAAGGCGGAGGAGATGTACTCGCCCGAGACTTTCGGGCGCTCGACCGGAATGTTGGTGGTGGTCGAGTAGGTCTACCTCCGCGTCGGATCTCAGAAATCTGTCAGTTTTGGCCTGTGATCCCGCGAAGGTTCCGGATCGATGCTGGCCAAGTGACCGAAATTGCTTTGCCGCGATCCGGTCCATCCGTTGCAATCCGGTGGTTACGCATGAAGATCCTACTGCCGCTATCCCTACTCGCAGTTGGTGCCTGTAACGACCACGGCTCCGTTCCCGCGCCGTTCGGCGTTCCCATCACCGGCGGCACGATGCTCGTGTCGAAGGATGGCAAGCGAGCCGTCGTTGCCGATGCCGATCGCGATCGCATCGTCACCGTCGATCTCGTGACGGGCACCACCATCAACGATCTTGCACTAGATTTGGGCGACGAGCCCGGTCGCCTGATCGAGGATTCGCGCGGCAACGTGCACGTCGCGCTTCGCCGCGGCGGCGCCGTCGTCACGGTTGGCACCGATGGCCAGCTGCTGCTCAAGCGGTTCGCCTGCACCGAGCCCCGTGGCATCGCCCACGATAGCGGCACCGATCTTCTCCACGTCGCATGCGCGGGTGGCGAGCTGGTGTCGTTCACCGCGGAGAGCGGCGCGGCGCCAGTGCGCTCGCTTCGCCTCGAGCGCGATCTCCGCGACGTGCTCGTCCAGGGCGCGAACCTGGTGGTCACCAAGTTCCGCACCGCGGAAATTCTCACGGTCGATCCGGCCGGCAACATCGTCAACCGCGCCTTCCCGCCGACGGTGAAGCGCTTCGACAACGGCTTCGGCGGAGGCCTCGAAGACGCGCCGCCCGCGCCGCCCGAAGACGGCACCGGCACCACCACCGGCTTCGACGCCGCGGCGTCCACCGCGTGGAAGACGATCGCCCTCAACGACGGCCGCATCGTGATGACCCACCAGCGCAAGACCAAGGAGACGCTCGACACCGAGCAGACCGGCGGTTACGGCGGTGGTTGTGGTGAGGCTCCCGTCGAGGATGCCGTCACGATGATCCGCCCGGGCCAGGCGCCCGTCGCGGTCGGTCAGATCGGCCGCGGCGCCCTGCCCGTCGATATCGCCGTCAGCCCGAACAACGACAAGCTCGCGCTCGTCGTCGCCGGTAGCCGCAACGTCAAGGTCGTCTCGATCTCGGCGCTCGAGACGCCGGACACCGACGAGTGCCGCCCGCCCGATCCGCCGAAGTGCGAAGAGGGTGAAGCGCCGACGCCGGGTGGTCCGCCGAACGACGGTCCCGGCATGGGTGGCGGTAGCGAGCCCGGTGGCGGCGGTTGCTGCACCGATAACGATGGCGACGGTCAGTGCGACGACAGCCCGCGCCTCGGCCCGCCGACGTCGGTGAGCTGGACGCCGAACGGTGACCTCGTCACGTTCTTCCCCGAAGGCCCGGCGCTGACGGTTCAAGCCGGCGGCACGTCGATCCCGCGCATCATCAAGCTCCCCGGCGCCGCCGCGTTCGACCCGGGTCGCAACGTGTTCCACGCGCAGACGGCAATCGGCCTCGCGTGCGCCTCGTGTCACCCGGAAGGTCGCGACGACGGCCTGACCTGGAACTTTGCTCAGTTCGGCGTCCGCCGCACGCAGAGCATCGCCGGTCACATCCTCGAGCGCGCGCCGTACCACTGGGCCGGCGACATGAATGATCTGCCCAAGCTGATGGACGACGTGTTCTCGACGCGGATGGCAGGTGGCTTCCTCACCGACAACCAGAAGGCCGCGCTCGGTCCGTGGATGAACCGCATCCCGGCGCCCCCGCCGATGGTCGTCAACGGTGAAGCGGCCCTGCGCGGTGCGGCGCTGTTCGAGTCGTCGGGCTGCAAGAGCTGCCACAACGGCGACGTGCTGAGCAACAACCAGCTCGTCAACGTCGGCACCGGCGGCAAGTTCAAGGTGCCGAGCCTCCTCGGTGTCGGCTCGCGCGCTCCCTTCATGCACGACGGTTGCGCGAAGACGCTGATGGATCGCTTCGTCACCTGCGGTGGCGGCGATTCGCACGGCGCCACCTCGGCGCTGACGCAAGAGCAGCTGACCGACCTCGTCGAGTACCTCGACAGCCTGTAAGCAACAGCGCTGGTGATGCGAGCCGCAGGCAACTGCGGCTCGTTTCGTTTTCGGTTAGCGAATCGCGCGCAGGTGCGCGTTCAGCTCGTAGAGCACGGCGGCCTGCAGTGCTTCGGGCATGTTGTCGGCGCGGATGTCGTCGATCGCGCGCTGCAACCGCTGCTGCTGGAGCGTGACCGTGAGGCCTTCGATGCTGGTGAGGATCTCGGAGATCTCGAGCTTCGACGCCGCGACGATCACGAGCTGGCGCTGGCCCATGTCGTCGAGCGCATCGAGGCCGCGTTGCAGCAGCGCGCGGCGTGCGACGGTGCCGGAGGTCGCCTCGATGCGGGTGACCCAGTCCTGGACCGTCGCCGGCGGCGGCACGACGACACTCGCCGCGGGTGTCGGCACGGCGAGGCGCGCGATGCGATGGCCCTCGATCAGTTTCTTGAGCGGGGCGCTCGGATTGGCGAGCAGCGAGGGATTTGCCTCGGCGAACCTCGCCGTGTAGGCGTGCGACTCGAGCTCGAAGGCGCTCGTCGTCCCCGACCAGCCGAGATAGGTGACGGCGCGACCGGGGCCGACGCAGGATTCGCCGCAGCTCTGCTTCGCCTTGGTGCGCCGGTGCTGGCGCGACAACCACGCGAGCGGCGCCGCGACCACGGCCACGCCGACGCCAACCGCGACGTGCACCGTCAGCGCGAGCACGATGCCGCCGACCAGGCCCGCGAGCATGATGCCGGCGGACGCGACCCCGGCGGTCTCCCACTTCGCGATGTGGGCGACGCAGCGATGGCAGTACGGCACGAGGAGCGAGCGAGCGGTGTCCGCCGCGATCGTCCGCTCAGGAGTGGCGGTGAGTGGGATCGCGAGCTCGGTCTCGGGGATGGCCCCACAACACGGACACTCGTGTGGGATCGCGAACCGCCGCGAGGTGACCTCGACCAGCACCTGGCAATTGTCCCCCGGAGATCCGACTCCCGATCGTTCAAGGTTCATCGGATTGCATGAGATCTGCCAGATCGTGCCCGCGCTGCATCGCGGCATGCGCCTTGCCTGGTTCGACCACAATGCCTCGGGACCGCTCTTCGACCTACGTTGCGTGGCTGATTCGCCGATCGCGCTGGATCGCGTTCGGGTCGCTCCTTGCGGTCGGCTTGTCGGCCTACCTCACGGTATTCCACCTGCCGCTCGAGGCCGACTTCGCCTCCCTGTTGCCGGCCGACGCGCCGAGCGTGCGTGATGCCGAGCGGCTCGCGGAGCGGATGCCGGCGCAGGACACCATGCTGATGCTGGTGGTCGCACCCGATCCGGCGAGTCGCGAGGCCGCCGGAGCGAAGGCGATCGCGGGGGTCGAGAAGCTGGGCTCCGATCTCGTGCAGCGCGTCGAGGGGGACGATCACGAGCTGCGCGAGTACGTGGGCGCGAATCGCTTCTTGTTCATCGCGCTCGAGGATCTCGAGCTCGCGCGGCGCACGCTCGAGGAGGAGGTCGCGCAGGCGAAGGCGCGCGCGAATCCGATGTTCATCGATCTCGACGACGCGCCACGCGATCCGCGCAGGCTCGACGAATTGCGCGCCAAGCAACGCGCCGGTGAAGCCCAGCTCGCGAAGCGCTCGCACGTCTCCGCCGGCGGTCACACGCAGGTATTGGTGATCCGCACCGCGTTCCGCGGCACCGACGTCGAGAAGGATCTGCGGATGATGGGCGAGCTCGAGGCGCTGGCGTCGAGCATCCGTCAGGCTCACCCGTCGGTGACGATCGGCTTCGCCGGCGGACCCGCGGTGACCGTCGCCGAGCACGATGCGCTGACGCGCGGCATGGTGATGTCGAGCTTGATCACGCTGGTGCTCGTCGCACTCGTGCTGCTGACGTATCTGCGCAGCGTGCGAATCTTGATCTTGTTGACCGCGAACATCCTCGCCGCGACGCTGATCGCGTTTGGTGTGGCGGCTGTGACCGTCGGGCATCTCAACGCGGCGACCGCGTTTCTCGGCGCGATCATCGCGGGCAACGGCGTCAACTACGGCATCCTGCTGGTCGCGCGCTTCCTCGAGGAGCGGCGCACCAAGCCGATGGAGGTCGCGCTCGCCGCGGCGATCGGCGGCACGCTGCGCCCGACGCTGGTCGCCTCGCTCGGCGCCGCGATCGCGTACGGTGCCCTCGGCGCCACCGAGTTCCGCGGCTTCGCCGACTTCGCGTTGATCGGCGGCGCCGGCATGCTGGTGTGCTGGATCGCGTCGTACGTGATGCTGCCGCTGCTGCTGCTGCGGTTCGCGAAGACTTCGACGCGCCAGCCATCGCGACTGTTCGGTCGCGCGGTGGTGGCCGCGTTCGGCTTCAAGCGTCCGATCGTCGCGCTCGTCGTCGCCGGCGGGCTGTCGCTCGGTGCGATCGCGGTGACCGCGCACTACATCGCCGACGATCCGTTCGAGTACGACCTGCCGAAGCTGCGCTCGCAGGCGCCGGATGCCGTGGCCGCACGCGGCTGGCTCAAGCTGTCGGACGTCACGTTCGGACGCGGCCTTGCCGGGCTGGCGGGACAGACGTTCATCGCGGTCGATCGCGCGGACCAGGTGCCGGCGGTGGTCGATGCGCTCGCCGAGCTCCGCACGCGCGAGCCGATCGTCGGTCCGACGCGCTCGATCCTCGATGTCGTGCCGCGCGATCAGCCCGCGAAGCTCGCCGAGCTCGCGGCGATCCGGAAGACCATGGACGACGCGGGTATCGACGACGCACAGCTTGCCAGCCTGCGGCCTCCCGACGGGCTACGCGAGATCACCGCGAAGGACCTGCCGGCCAGCGTCGCCGTGCGGCTGACCGAGCGCGACGGCCGGATCGGTCACATCGTCGCGGTCAAGCCGGGCGAATCGTTCGACGAGCGCAATGGTCGCGACCTGATCAAGTTCGCCGATGCGGTGCGCCAGATCCGGCTCGCGAACGGCGACACGGTGTCGACCGCCGGCGCGTTGGTGATGTTCGCGGACGTGCTGGTGCAGATCCAGAAGGACGGCCCGCTGATCACCGGCATCGCCGCGGTCGGGCTGGTCGTCATGGTGCTGCTCGTCGTCGGACGAACGCGCCGCTCGTATGCGGTGCTCGCGGCGAGCGCGGCCGGAACGATCGGCATGGTCGCGGTGTGCGCGCTGTATGGCTTGAAGGTCAACTTCCTCGATTTCGTGGCGCTGCCGATCACGCTCGGCCTCGGCATCGACTACGCGATCAACGTCGCGGATCGCGCGGCCGTGGATGATCCGATGCTCGCGCTGCGCTCCACCGGCGGCACCGTGCTGGTGTGCTCGCTGACGACGATGATCGGCTACGCCTCCCTCCTGGTCAGCGACAACATGGCGATCCAGGGCTTCGGGCTCGCGTCGCTGATCGGCGAGATCACGTGTGTCGCGGCGGCGTTCGTGATCGTCCCCGCGATGGTCTCGGTCCGCCGCAGCGAGCCGGTGGCGAGTTATTCATCGGCATCGATCACGCTCGTGTAGTTCTGCTCGAACCGCTGATCGCGAACCGGGCCACGATCGACCGCGTCGCGCGCTGATCGGGCTACAGTCGCGGCATGCGCACCGTAGTCGCCGCTGTTCTTGCCGCCGTGCTCGCCACGGGGTGCTCCGAGTCCGTCAACGTCAGCATCAACTGCGTCACCACCGCGGCTCCCGCCGTCGAGTGCACGGCGCAGCAGACCCAAGGCAAGGGCGAGGTCGAGGCTTGCTGGGACTTCGACGTGACCTGTGGCAACGGCACCGTCGTCAAGGCGCCGCGGAGCTGCGTCAAGCTGAAGGACGGCAGCACCGAGAAGGTCACCATCCCGGGCGACAAGCTGACCAACTCCGACCAGTGCGCCGGCGATACCAAGCCGGTCGCCAAGCTCTCGAACACCACGCTCAACGGCAAGGCGTTCGAGCTCAACCCGAAATGAGCCAGGAGATCGAGCGCAAGTTCCTCGTCGATCCGGCGTGGAAGCCAGCCAGCGCGGGCACCGCGTTTCGTCAGGGCTACCTCAACTCGGCAAAGGAACGCGTCGTGCGCGTCCGCCTCGCGGGGAACGCCGCGAAGCTGACGATCAAGGGCAAGACTATTGGCGTGACGCGCGCCGAGTTCGAATACGACATTCCCACCGCCGATGCCGAGGCACTGCTCGCCCTCTGCGAGCAGCCGATCATCGAGAAGCGGCGCCACCTCGAGGAGTTCGGCGGTCACACGTTCGAGGTCGACGTGTTCGCAGGTGCCAACGCGGGCTTGATCATCGCCGAGCTCGAGCTCACCTCCGAAGACGAAGCCTTCTCCAAGCCGCCGTGGCTCCGCGACGAGGTGTCCGACGACCCTCGCTACTACAACAACAACCTGATGCTGAAGCCGTACTCGACCTGGTGACCCACCTCGCCCTCCTCGAGGCTCTCCGCCGCGTCGCCGGCGATCAGCCCTTCACGTTCGTCAGCGAGTGGCTCGGCTACCTGCCGTTCGGTCAGTACTGCTGGTTCGAGCTCGATGGCGTCGACGTCACCCAGCAGCTGCCGCCGTTCGACTCCACCGATCTCGTCCAGCTCGCCGCTGCCGGCCTCCTCGTCGAGCTCGACCACACCTCGAAGGACACCGACTCGCGCACCGTCTATCGACTCGGCGCCTCGGGTGAGATCCCTCCCCGATCAGAGGGCCGTGATACGCCCGGTCCATGAAGCCCGTCTCGATCGGTACGCCTGGAAGCCCTCACGCCACTCGCGTCCTCATGCTCGGCTCCGGTGAGCTCGGGAAAGAGGTCGTGCTCGAGCTGCAGCGGTTCGGTGTCGAGGTGATCGCCTGCGATCGCTACGCCAACGCCCCGGCGATGCAGGTTGCCCACCGCAGCCACGTGATCGACATGCTCGATCGCGCCGCGTTGCGCGCCGTGATCGAGAAGGAGAAGCCCGCGCTGATCGTCCCGGAGATCGAGGCCATCGCCACGCAGGAGCTCGTCGCCCTCGAGGCCGAGGGGTGGAACGTCATCCCCACCGCCACCGCCGCGCGCCTCACCATGGATCGCGAGGCGATCCGCCGCGTCGCCGCCGAGCATCTCGATCTGCCCACCGCGAAGTATCAATTCGCCGACACCTTCGACGAGCTGAAGGCCGCCGCCACCAAGCTCGGCTGGCCGGTCGTCATCAAACCCATCATGTCCTCGTCGGGCAAGGGCCAGTCCGTCGCGAAGACGCCCGCCGATCTCGAGACCTGCTGGGACTACGCGCAGACCGGCGGCCGCACCGGCGCGGGTCGCGTCATCGTCGAGGAATTCGTCGAGTTCGAGTCCGAGATCACGATGCTTACCGTCCGCGCCGTCAACGGCACGCACTTCTGCGATCCCGTCGGGCACCGTCAGGTCGGTGGCGATTACGTCGAGAGCTGGCAGCCGCACCCGATGTCCGCGAAGCAGGTCGAGCGCTCGCAAGCCATCGCCAAGCGCGTCACCGATCATCTCGGGGGCTACGGCCTGTTCGGGGTCGAGCTGTTCCTCTGCAAGGACGATCGCGTGATCTTCTCCGAGGTGTCGCCGCGCCCGCACGACACGGGCATGGTCACGATGGCCACCCAGGTGTGGAGCGAGTTCGCCCTCCACGCGCGCGCCATCCTCGGCCTGCCCATCCAGGCGATCCGCCGCCACTCGGTAGGCGCCTCGGTCGCGCTGCGCGCGGACGCGAAGCTGGAATCGCCGATGATCGACGGCCTCGCCGAGGCGTACGCCACGCCGGATGTCGATGTCCGCTTCTTCGGCAAGCCGAACGCCGGCCCGCGCCGCCGCCTCGGCGTCGTGCTCGCCACCGCGGACACCTGGGATGGTGCGCTCGCGAAGGCGAAGCAGGTCGCTGCCGGTCTCACGCTGCGCGACGCGTGAGACTCGTCAACGCGCTGCCATCGCGCAGCACGTGTCATACTACGAACCCAGTACGTGCACGGGATCATCTTCCGAGAGCTGAAGAAGTACGTCGTCGACAAGCACGGGAAGACGACGTGGACGCGGCTTCTGGTCGACGCCGGTATCGACGGCAAGGTCTTCCTCCCCATCCAGACGTACGTGGATGCCGAGATGCTCGCGCTGGTGGCCGGTGCCGCAAAGGAATCAGGAGTCACCGCGAACGAATTGCTCGAGTATTTCGGCGCGTTTATCGTGGCTGATCTTCTGCAGACCTATCGGTCTGCGATCGTTCCTGATTGGAAGACCCTGGAGCTCCTCGAGCATACCGAGGCGATGATCCATCGCGTCGTGCGACAGCGCGATCCAACTGCCCAGCCTCCGGCGCTCGACGTCCAGCGAACAGGTCCATCGACGCTGACGATCAGCTACAGCTCGGCGCGCAAGCTCTGCGCTCTGGCCAGAGGCATCATCCGTGGTGTCGCCGAGCATTACGCGCAGCGCGTGCAGATCGAAGAGAGCACTTGCATGCTTCGTGACGATCCTCAATGCACGCTGAACGTCACGGTTCACTGATCGGCTCGAAGGAACGGCCTCGTCGCCGAGCCGCTGGTGTTACCAGTCGCGGCACGCGTCGATCACGGCGACCGCTCGGGCGTCGTCGAGCTTGTTGCGCGTGGCGATCGCGACGAGCTTGTCGAACAGCTCCTCCGCCTCGAGCGTGCGGATCTCGCCCTCGTGCTTGTTCGTGGCAGCGACACACCGGCGTAGAGCGGCCTCGGTCGCCGGCTTGATGGCGGCGAATCGCGCGACCGCAGCGTCGATCGCGCGGAGTGCACGCGGATCGACGACGCGCCAGGTCGGGAACAGCTTCGAGTGGAACGGCGGCGGCTGCGCCGAGCGATCGTCTTTGACCTGGTCGCGTGCGTAGCTCCACTCGGCATGGACCGGCAAGGAATCGTCACCGGCGCGCGGCGAGGTCCGGAACGTCGTCGGTAGTGGAAACGCGAGCGCGACCGGACGGCGGCCGAGCCGCGTGAATCCCACCGGCGGATCGCCCGGGCATGCGAGGTAGAGCGGCTCGTTCTTCGGCCGAGTGTGGCGCAGCACGTAGATCGGCGCGCCATCGACGATCGAGGCACGCGGTCGCTTCGTGGACAGTGCGTCGAACACGATGACCTGCCAGTAGCTCTGGAGTGTGCCGATGATCTGGCACGGCACCCATCTGCGCGCCGCGGTGAACGCGAAGACGTCTCCGATACCGACAGCAACCCTCCCCATGACGAGATCCTAACGTGCGCACCAGTTCGTCGGAACACCTAGCGGGAGCGGGCGAGCTCCGCTCGTGCGCGGTTTCGCACGACGGGGTTCCTGTCCTTGGCGGCGACGTCTTCGAGGATCGGTCGGGCGGTATCGCCGATGTCCGTGCGCAGGAACTTCGCGAGCGTCCAATCGACGTACGCCGTGGCGGTGAACGCGCGGACCGCGGCTCGGATCAACGTGGGATCGTTGCGGAGGTTCGGGTCGAGCGCGAGTGCAGCGCGGAGCTGCTTGAGGCCGTCGGGCCACCACATCTTCTCGAGGTAGAGCAGCCCGGCGCGGTAGGGCAACCGTGGGTCGTTCGGGTGCGTACGTCGGGCCTTGACGAGCACGTCGATCGCGCCCTCGCGCCATCGACGCGCGAGGTGCTGATCCGCCTGCGCGATGATCTTCGCGACCGGATCGTCGCTCGGTACGCCCGGGCGTGGTGGTGGTGCAACGACGGGTGGTGCGTCCTCGGTTGTCGGTGGCGATGCGCTCTCGGGGCTCTGCGGCCAATCGGACGGATCCGGTGTCTTGTCGGAAGCTGGTTGGGACGGTTCGCGCGTGGCGGACGACTCGCCGGACGCGGGCTTGGAAGCTCGTGCGGAACCCGTTGCGGGCGTCGAGGTGGTCGACGAGCGTGCCGCGACGACGACGATCGCGATCAACGCGATCGCGCACAGCGAACCGACCGCGATGAAGAGCCGCTTGCGCGAACGCCCCGGCACTCCGGCGTGCTGCCAGCCGCCCGGCGGGGAGGGAAGCGCGACGGGGTTCGAATCCCATGCCACCGGCGACCTCACCTCGGCCGGTCGAGGGACCGGCGTGTGAATCACCGGCGGTCGAGGAACCGACATCAGATCACCCTCCTCGAGGGCCACCGTGGACTGCGAGCGCGGCGCTTGATCGGGCACCCATTCGGTGGCGATCGGCACTGGCGCCATCGCGCGCGTCACCTGCGAGACCATGGGATCGAGGGCTGCCGTGGCGTTGGTGTCGGGCTGCGCCTGTGCGACGAGCGAGGTTGGCGTCACGCGGGACGGCACGACGTTGGCGAGCGCATTCGCAAACGCCATCGCCGAGCCGAAGCGGTGCTCGCGATCCTTCGCGAGCGCGTGCGCGATGATGTCCTCGAGCGCACCGAAGTCGCGCCCTGCAAGCTTGTCGGCGAGCCGCGGCACGGGATCCGAGAGGTGCATCATGCAGATCGCGAGCGGATCGTTGTTCGGCGCCTGATAAGGCTTCTTGCCCGTGAGCAACTCGAACAGCAGCGCCCCGCACGCGTAGACATCGGCGCGACCGTCGAGCAGCAGGCCGCGGATCTGTTCGGGGGCCATGTACGACGGCGTTCCGACGATGAAGCCTGCGGTGAGGTTCGACGTCTCTTGCCCGATCTTGGCGAGGCCGAAGTCGAGGATCTTGACGTGATCGCCCATCCCGGCCTTCTGCGAGAACACGATGTTCGCGGGCTTGATGTCGCGGTGGATGATGCCGTGCTCGTGCGCGTGCGCGAGGCCGAACAGGATCTGACGCGTCAGCTCGACGGCGCGTGGGATCGGCACCGGCCCACCCGCGAGTAGCTCGTCGAGGCTCTGCCCCGCGATGAAATCCATCACCACGTACGGATATCCGTCGTGCATGCCGACATCGAGGATCGATGCGCAATGCGGGTGCTCGAGCATCGCCATCGCTTGCGCCTCGCGTTCGAAGCGCCGCCGCGACCCGAGCTCGTCGGGGACGTGCTCGTTCATGACCTTGATCGCGACGACCCGCTTGAGCTTCTGATCGTCCGCGCGGTAGACGCTGCCCATGCCGCCTTTGCCGACCCTCGCGGCCACGCGATATCGACCGTCGAGCACCTGCCCGCTCAGATCTTGGCGCTCCACTGCGCCGATTGTAACTGGCTTCGCTGTAGGGACGTTGGCTACGTCCGCGCGGTGATACGATCATCGACATGGGCTGGTTATCCGGCTTGATCCGCGGCGGCAGCGACGAGCTGGGCTGGGACGATTTGATCAAGCGCATCGTCGATGCTGTGGCCGCTCAGCGCCGGTTCGGGCAGCGCGGCGAGCCCGCGTTTCCTCCCGAGCTCGTCGTCCGCATCACCGTGCCCGAGGGCAACGTGGCGATCGTGACCGGCTTCATCGCCAAGCCGGAGCTCGATCTCGAGGTCGCGGCGGCGGTCGCGAACCGATGCGATGTCGATGCGAGCGCGGTGCCGAGCCGCGAGTACCTGATCTCCGCAGGTGATCGCGTCGCGGTCACTGCCACCGAAGGCACGCCGCGGCGATGGCGCTTCGGCGTCGCCGGCGGGGATCGCGATGGCCAGCTGCTCGATCCTCCCGTCGACTGGAAGGAGCTGTCGTTCGGGCGCGGGCAAAACGATCTGGTCGTCTGCGACCGCACCGAGTTCGTGAGCCGTAGCGCGGGCAGGCTGTTCCATGCCGGACATCAACTCGAGGTCGCCGCACTCGATCAAGGCGACGAGCTGATCGTCCGCCGCGCGTCGGGCGAGGCGATCCGGCCGGCACGCACGGCGCGTGGACGCGTCGCGATCGCGGCAGGCGATTCGATCGAGATCGGCGATGGTCGCGGTGGAACGCTCCGTCTGCTGGTGATCCGCGCGTGAGCGCGCTCGTCCCCGATGGGCTCGATCAGTTCCGCGTGCGATTCGGCGAGCTCGCACGCGTGCGCCGAGGCGAGCCAGTGC
>JACCYD010000013.1 GCA_013696695.1 Deltaproteobacteria bacterium
CTCGTGATGTCCGCGGTGTTCCTCGAGCTGGCTGTGATCGGCACCGCGCAGGTACGCCGGCTCGGAGAGCGGCTCGAGCGCGACGGCGGTGTGCCGCCCGACGAGCCGACGCCCGGCGACGCGATCCAGGGCTTCGTGCAGGTCGTCAAATCGCCGTATCTGCTCGGCATCGTCGCGTACGTCCTGCTCACCGCCACGGCGGCGACGTTCGTGTACATGGAGCAAGCCGCGCTGGTCGAGGCAACGCTGCCTGATCGCGTCGAGCGCACCGAGCTGTTCGCGTCGATCGATCTGTGGTCGCAGGTCTGCGTGTTCGTGGTCCAGACGCTGATCGCGACGCGGCTGATCGCGTGGTTCGGACCGGGCATCGTGCTCGCGCTGCTACCGATCGCCCAGGCGGTCGGCATCACCGCGCTCGCCAGCGCACCTGCGATCGCGACGCTGGTCGCCGTCCAGATCGTGACGCGCACGTTCACCCACGGCCTCGCGCGGCCGGCTCGCGAGCTGCTGTTCACCGTGGTGTCGCGCGACGAAAAGTACCGCGCGAAGAACGTGATCGATGTCGTCGGCTATCGCCTCGGCGACTTCGGCTCGTCGTGGCTGCACCAGGGGCTCAAGGCGCTGGGGCTGGGAAGTGCTGCGCTGATCGCGGCGATGGCGCCGATCGCGGCGGTCTGGATCGGCATCGCGATCCTGCTCGGCATCGGCTACCGCAAGCGCGTGCCCGAGCGCTAGCACCGAGGGCCGGACCTTACCCTCACCATCTGGCCGGGCGCGCGTGCGGCGACCGCGTGCTAGAACCCGATCGTGCGTCGTTGGTTTCTGATCGCGCTCGCGATCCTGACGGCTTCACACCTCTACATCTGGTGGCGCCTGGTGCTGCCGCTACCGGCTCCGTACTGGCAGATCGGCACGATCCTGATCGCGGTGCTGTTCCCGGTGTTCCCGTTCACCCAGCGGATCAGTCGCAAGTTGCCACGCGCCCGCGCGAAGCCCTGGCTGCTCCTGGGCTACGTATGGTTCGGGTTCGCGACGTATCTGCTCCTCGGTGCGGTCGGCGCTCACGTCGCCGTGGCGTGCGGGGTCGATCCGCGGGACGCCGCGCTGATCGGTGGCGGCGCGGCCATCGCGGTCGTGCTCGCCGGCTTCCTCAATGTCGCGCGCGGCGCCGTCGTTCATCACACGCAGGTCCCGATCGCGAAGCTGGGCATCCCGAAGTACACGATCGTGCAGCTGACCGATGTCCATATCGGCTCGATCATCGGCCATGACTTCGCCGAGCAGATGGTTCGACGGGTCAACGCACTCAAGCCCGATTTGATCGTGATCACCGGCGATCTCGTCGATGGCCGGCTCTCGGAGCTGCGTCCGCACATCGAGCCGCTTCGCAACCTGCGCGCGCGAGACGGCGTTTACTGCGTCACCGGAAATCACGAGTACTATTGGAATCCCGAGGATTGGCTCACGCACATCCGCTCGCTCGGCATTCGCGTGCTGCGGAACGAGCACGTCACGGTCGGCGGCGCGGTCGTGCTCGCCGGCGCGGACGATTCGTCGGCGGATGAGGACGTGCCGCGTGCCGTGGCCGGCTGCGATCCAGAACTGCCGCTCGTGCTGCTCGCCCATCACCCACGCACGATCAAGCGCGCGGTCTCCGCAGGCGTCGATCTCCAGCTCTCGGGACACACCCACGGCGGACAGCTGTTGCCGTGGGGGTACCTGGCGCGGCTGTTCGATCCCAAGGTCGCGGGGCTCAAGCGCTTCGGCAGCACGTGGCTCTACGTCAGCCAGGGCACCGGCTTCTGGGGCCCACCGCTGCGCGTCGGCACCAGCTGCGAGATCAGCGCGATCACGCTGGTCCCGGCGTAGCTACCAGTCCTCACCGTCGCTCTGGACGTATTTCTCGATCACCAGCGCCATCCGCGCCGCTTGCCGGACCGCGCGATCCGCGGCGGCATCCTCGTTATCGGCGGTCACCGTGCCAGCCGCGATGTGGCCGGCGAGGATCCGCGAGGCTGCGTGCAGCACGGCGGTCTCGCTCGGCTCGAGCGACAGATACGCCGCGGCGACGCGCTTGCGAGGCGCCTCCACTGACTGGTCGAGGCCACCGTCGAACACCAGGCCGGGCGCCGCCACGCTCAGCCGCTCGTCGCTCGACGAGCCGAGCACCAGCTGCGTCCCGCACTTTGCACAACGCTCGCCGTCCGCGACGGCTCCGCAATTCGGACACGAATAGGGCGTCACCATCCGGTCATCCTACGCCGTAGACTCGGATCGTGATCGCGATCGTCGTGCTCGGCATGCACCGCAGTGGCACGAGTTGCCTCGCCGGCATGCTCGCGGCGGCGGGTTTGGCCTCGGCGGGCGAGGTGGTTCGCAACTGGGACAACGCGCGCGGCCATCACGAGATGCTCGATGCGATCCGGCTCGACGAGGCGGTGCTCGCGCACAGCGGCGGCCACTGGTTATCGCCACCGGCAACCGTGCGCTGGACCGATGCCCACGCCGAAGCGCGCGATCAGCTGCTGCGTGCGCGGATCGACGGCCGTCCGGCGCTGATCAAGGATCCGCGCGCGCTGCTCGTGTTGCCGTTCTGGCGGGCGTCGAGCGTCGCGTTTCGCGCGGTCGGAATCGTTCGTCATCCACTCGCCGCCGCGCGGTCGCTCGAGGCCTGGCGCGAGACGCCGCTCGCGTCGGGCATCGCGCTGTGGCTGGCCCACAACCGCGTGCTCGAGGCTGATCGCGCGCGGCATCACTACGCGCTCGTCGACTTCGACGCGCCGGCGCGCGAGATGATCGACGCCGTGCGCGCCGCGTTCCCGGATGCCGGCGAAGCAGCGCTCGCCGCAGCGTACGAGGCGCAGCTCGTGCATCACGATGCGGACGATGCTCCGGAGGTACCGGGGCTCGACGACGCCCGCGCACTTCACGCTCGCTTGCTCGAACCTTCGAGGACGCCGAGACGCACCGCGTTTCCGCGCGCGGAGCTGGCGGCGTTCGCGCAGCGGCTCGCCGCGCGAGATTTGCACTCTGCACTTGCACACGCCCGCGCCGCGATCGCGCTGGTCGCCGATGCAGCCGCGGTGATCGTCCCGATCGTCACCTCGCTGGTGCGCGCGCACGCGGTCGTCGAGGCAGAAGTCGTGATCGCCGAGCACGCCTCCCGCCTCGACGCAGGGCTCGCGGAGCTGCTACGCGGCAAGGTGTTGCTCGCGGCGGGGGATGCCGCGACCGCGGTGCGCCATCTCGAGGCGGCGTGTGCGCGACCATCGCCGTACTTCCAGGCGCGCCAGCTGTTGCCACAGGCGCTCCGCGGCGTCGGTCGTCACGCCGAGGCGCGCGCGGCGCTCGCGGGGCTCGCACGCGAGGCGCTCTATCCGCACGGCCCGCTATCCACACTCGCGGAGTGGAGCTGGCTCGACGGTGAGCGCAGCGTGGCCCTCGAGGAGATGCAGCACGCGATCGATGCGGCACCTCTGCGTCGGCGCGGCCGGCTGCGGGCGCGGCGCGCACAATGGCTGAACCAGCAAGGCGATCAGCACGCGGCGCGCGCCGAGCTGCTGCAAGCGATCGATGAAGATCCGGGCTACCTCCGCACCCGCGAGCTGCTCGCGCGCATGTGCTAGGGTCCGCCGATGTCGTGCGCGGAGATGATCGCTGCTCGCGACTGGGCTTCCACCCCCGTCGGCCCACGTTCGAAGTGGCCGGCGTCGCTGCGCGCGACGGTCGAGAATCTGCTGCACGCCCGCCAGCCGATGCTGCTGTTCTGGGGCCCGGAGTGGACGCAGTTCTACAACGACGCGTTCGTGCCGAGCTTCGGCCGAGGCAAGCACCCGGCGGCGATGGGGCAGGCAGCGCGCGAGTGCTGGACCGATGCGTGGCCGGTCGTCGGCGCGCAGCTCGAGGCAGTCGCGCGCGGCGAAGCGGCGTGGCACGAGGACGCGCTCATCCCGATCTTCCGCAACGGGAAGATGGAAGAGGTGTTCTGGACTTATAGCTACTCGCCTGCCTACGACGACGCCGGCGACATCGCGGGTGTCCTCGTGATCGTCACCGAGA
>JACCYD010000020.1 GCA_013696695.1 Deltaproteobacteria bacterium
CATGAAGGCCACCGGTGTCGTCATCGTCGGCAAGACCAACACCTCGGAGCTCGGCTTGCTCGGCGTCACCGAGCCCGAGATGCGTGGCCCGACGCGCAACCCGTGGAGCCTCGACCACACGCCGTGCGGTTCGAGCGGTGGCACCGCCGCGATCGTCGCGTCGCGTGCGGTGACCATGGGGCACGGCGGCGATGGCGGCGGCTCGATCCGGATCCCGTCGTCGGCGTGTGGCCTGTTCGGCCTCAAGCCGACGCGCGCGCGCAATCCGCTCGGCCCGAACCTGTCGGAGAGCTGGGGCGGCTACGTGCAGCCCGGCGTGCTCACCATCAGCGTGCGCGATTGCGCCGCGATGCTCGATGCTACGCAAGGTCCCGAGCCCGGCGCGATCTATGCGGCGCCGCCGCGCGAGCATCCGTACATCGAGGAGATTCGCAAGGTCCCCCGCAAGCTGCGCATCGGCTTCTCCACCGGGGCGCAGCTCGGCCACGGCACGCACGTCGATGTCCAAGCCGCCGTCAAGGATGCCGCCGCGTTGTGCGCGTCACTCGGTCACAGCGTCGAGGAGACGTCGCTGCCGCTCGACCGCGATGCGCTGGTGGCCGCGTACTTCGCACAGGTCTGCGTCGGCGCCGCGGCGAGTATCGATCAGACGGCCGTGTGGGTCGGCCGCAAGCCAACGCCCGCCGACTTCGAGCCGACGACGTGGTTGCTCGCCACCATCGGCCGCAAGCTGCCCGCGATGGATCTGCAGCGCTCGCGCGATACCTGTCACGCCACCAGCCGCGCGCTCGGCAAGTTCTTCCAGACCTACGACGTGTTCCTCGACGGCACGCTCGCGTACCCACCGATGAAGATCGGCCAGCTCGCGCTCAAGCCCGCCGAGCGCATCGCCCTCAGCGCGTTGCGCGTGGTGTCGCCGAAGATCGTGCTCGACAAGCTGCTCGCGACGATGGGCGCCAACGCGCTCGACAAGACGCCGAACACGCAGGTCGCGAATCAGACCGGCGTTCCCGCGATGAGCGTCCCGCTGTACTGGAATGCCGCCGGGCTGCCGATCGGGGTGCAGTTCATGGCGCCGCTCGGCGACGAGGCGACGCTGTTTCAGCTCGCCGCCCAGCTCGAGAAAGCGCGCCCGTGGGTGGGCCGCATCCCGCCAATCTCGCGATGAACGAACGTCGCGACGGGCTACTGGTGCCCGCCGGGCGGCGGATGCGCACACGAGAATCCCGCAAGTGCTGCGAGTGCGATGCCGCACCGTGGCATTGCCTTCGCACCCTCTCCCGGGCATGACCGACAAGTCCAAGAAGCTGCAAGACGCGATCGACCAGGTTGCCGACGTGTTGAAGAACGGCGTCGAAAAGGTTGCCGATCAGATCGAAGAGACTCGCCAGAAGCGCGAGGAGAAGCGCGAGCAGCTCGGCGAAAAGGTTCGCGATGTCAGCGACCGAGCCGGCGAGAAGCTCCGCGATGCGGGCGACAAGCTCGGCGAGATCGTCGAAGGCACTGGCAAGAAGCTCGACGACAAGCTCGACTGATCTACGTCGACTGATCTACGCCGACTGATCTACGTCGACGCACGATCGATCGACCGTCACTTCGGGCGGCGCATCACGCCGCCCATGACGTGCAACCTGTCGGGGCTGAAGTCGGCCTGGACGTAGATGGGGTGAAAGCCGGTCCGCTCCACCGACAACGTGTGCTTGCCGGTCAACGTGCCGCTCCATGGCGTCTTCGCGAACGGCTTGCTTCGATCGTTGTCGAGATAGATCTCTGCCCCTGGCGGCTCGGTCTCGATCACGGCCAGTCCGCGAAACGCGAGGTCGCCGAATCGGCCGCGCTCTGTTTTGCGCGCCGCCGGATCGCGGAGCACGCGGATGATGTCCGTGACGCGTTTGCGATCTGTCGCCGCTGGGTCGGCCGATAGATACGCCTCGTACAGCTCGATCGCACGCTTGAACGCGCTGGTATCACCGCCACGCGCCGCGAGGTGCGAGCACGTGGCCGCGTCGTAGAGAAACACCGGATTGTCCCGCGCGTCGTAGGTCTCGAGGACCTTCGTCGTGCACTCGGCATACTGCTGTTTGCCGTGATGCAAACGATCGCTGCATCGTCATCAGCGATTTGGCCGCCGCCTCGGCGACCGCACCCTTCGGCGGAAGCATCGCTGGTGCTGGTGACGGGACCGGTGCTGGCGAAATCGCCGGCGCAGGCGGCGAATCGGACCGCGTCGCGACATAGATCGTCGCTGCGATACCGACGACCGCGAGCGATCCGAGCACCGGCCACAGCCACCGCCGCTTCGGAGCGGGAGCCGTCGCCGTGGGCGATGCGGGCTGCAGCGCCTCGAGGAGCGCCGTCATCGAGTCGAAACGATCGTCAGGATTCACCGCGAGCCCGCGCACGATCGCCGCGTGAATCACGGCCGGCACTTCCGTGGCCACAGGATCGCGCATGCGTCCGGCCCTGACGTTATCCGCGAGCTCGTCGTACGTGGTTCCGCCGAACGGAAACCTCTCGTACAGCGCCGCGTACAGCGCGACGCAATAGGCGAACTGATCCGCGCGTGCATCGACGCTGCGGCCATCGTGCTGTTCCGGAGCCATGTAGCGCGGCGTTCCGAGCACCGCGCCGGTCGCCGTCAACTTCGAGTCGAGCTCGAGGCGAGCGTCGTTCGGCTTCGCGGCAGTCGATTCACCCGACGACGCCACGAGTCCGAAATCGGTGACCCGCACGCGCCCGTCGCTGCCGACCAGCACGTTGTCGGGCTTGAAGTCACGATGCACCAGCCCCGCAGCATGCGCGGCCGCGAGCCCGCGCCCGGCGAGCAGGTACGTCGCCAGGATCTCCCGCCAGGGACGCTTCGCTTGCCAGCGGGTCAGCGTGCCGCCGAGGACGTACTCCATCGCCAGATACACCTGGCCATCGTGCGTCCCGACCTCGTGTACGACGATCACATTCTCGTGCGACAGCTGGGCCATCCCCTGCGCCTCGCGTAGCAACCGGCGGTTCGATGCGCCCGAACCCGAGCCACCGGTGTGCATGACCTTGATCGCGACGCGACGCCCGAGCGTCGGATCCGTCGCGAGCATGACCGTGCCCATCCCGCCCTGCCCGAGCTTCGCTTCGATCGTGAAGCGCCCGAGCGTCGGCGGTAGATCGAGAGGACGCGCCGGCGGTCCACTCGCGGCTAGCGTCTCCGCCAGCCCGGGCGTGTCGTCGTCAGCGCTCAGGCTAGCCGTCGTACTTGAAGGACAGCGAGACGCGGGCGCGATACGCGACGACCTTGCCGTCCTCGATCTTCATGTCGAGCTTCGAGACCTCCGCGATCCGGAGATCGCGCAGCGACTTCGCCGCCGTCTCGACCGCATTCTTCGCGGCGTCTTCCCACGACTTCGTGCTCGTGCCGATGATCTCGGTGACGCGGTAAACACCCACTTCGTCTTTTTTGGCCATGTGCCGGACGGTACGCGATCCTCGATCAGAGCGGGTGCTCGCTGAGGCACGGGTTCGGGTTCGACCAGCGGTCGACCCACGACCCGCTCGCGCACTGGTACCACTGCCCGTCAAACTTGCTTTCGACGCAAGTGTTCTCGGGCATGTCCATCTGCAGCGTTCCGGAGAAGCAGGTGATGCCGGTCGACGTGCCGGGCGGCGGCGGCGTGCTCGCGCCTCCACCGTAGTCGCGGAGTGCTTGCGTCGCGTACGTCAGGCGCTTGCCCTGTGCGCAGGTCCCGCAGCGTTCGTAGCGATTCTGGAACACGATGACTGCTTGCGAGAGCGTCGTCGCCGCGCGGAGCTCGCTGAGCCCGAAGCCGCCGACCACCGAGAGCTCGTGCCACATGAAGTCGAGCTGCGTCTGCAGTGCCCAGCGATCGGCACCGCGGGCGTTCGCGAACTTCACCACGTTGTTCGGATCGGTGTTCCAGCGTCCGCCGACCGACCATTGCGCGATGCCGCGACCCGGTCCGCCGCCAAGCTCCACCGCCGTAGGCCGAGCGCTGGACTCCTGCATCAAGTTGCCGACGATGCCGGCCGACTGGACCTCGGTGAGGCCCTTGGCGACGAAGTAATTGAAGGCGGTGCGCGCGTTGTTACCGAGCGCCGCTTCGGATCGTGCCGGCGGCAGATCGTCCTCGGTCGGCAGGGTCTCGTCGCCGACGACGCACGCGCACATGACAAGGGTGGCTACTGCAATGGCCAGTGATCGCATGTGAAAGACTCTGCGCAAGCGACGTGCCTTACAGTGAATCGGGCTACTCGCGTGAAAGGTCGGTGCACGATTGTTTGCAGTGGAGTGCTCACCCTCGGATTCGATCCCCCTGGCAACAGCCGTCGTCACTGCCTCGAGATCGCTCATGCGGGGCTCCTGTGAATGGGTTGTGATCACGCGTACACCGGCATCGTCGCGACGGTCGGCGGCAGGATGGTTCGGCATGCGAGACCGAGGTCCAAGTCGTGTGCCGGCGAGTGGCGCTGCGGTCTCGCGTGGTTGCGGCCGCAGGCCGCCCGGCCAGGAAGCCATCACCGCCAGTACGTGGCACGAGATGGTAGGCCGATGGCGCGTTCGGTTGCTACTCGTCGAGCGAGCGGCGCATCGCGCGCGTATCCGAGAAGCCAAGCTGCCGCGCGATCTCCGCTTCCTCGACGTTGCCGCCGCGCAGCTCCGCGCGCCGGCGTTGACGCACGTGCGCGAGGACGTCGCGATACGTCGTGCCTGCATCCGCGAGATGACGCTGCAAGCTGCGCCGTGTCATCGCGAGCGCACTCGCAACGTCATCGACCTCGAGCTCGCCACTGGCGAGTCTCACCTCGACCACGCGAACGAGCTGCGACACGATGTCGACCGAGCCGAGCCGCGCGAGCTGCCCGCGCGCTTGCTCCGACAGGAAGTTGAACAGCAACGGATCCGCGGTGCGCGGCGCCAACGCCATCACATGACGCGGCACCGCGATGCCGCAATCGCGCGCCTGAAACCGCACCGGGCAACCGAAGTGCTGCGCGACCGCCTCCGCACCCTCGGTACGCGCGTGCGAGAACCACACGCTCGAGAGCGTCATCCGACCGCCGGGCAACACCGACGCGATCTGCCGCACGATGTACGAGAAACTGAACTCGTTGAGGTGCGTGCCGAGCGTGTCGCGCTGCGCGCCGAGCGAGTAGTGCAAGCTACCCTCGTCGCCGTCGACGTAGCGAAACAACCCGCTCGGGTTGATCAGCGCTGCGAGCTCGCTCAACACGCGCAGCCCGGCCTCGACGCTCGGCGCGGTCCGCATCACGAACTCGGCGAGGCCATACGATCCGCCGGGCAACGCCCCCGCGAGATCGATGCCGAACAGCGGCGCTTCGAGGCGCGTCGCGCACAGGCCGATGAATTGCTGCACGCGCGCGAGCGGCGCCGTGATCTCGCCTCGCGCCCCGCTCGCGGGTAATCCGGTCTCCTCGAGCAGCTGCGCGACGTCGATCCCGCGACGCGACAGGATCGCGCCGATCACCGGAATCATGCGGAACGTGAACAGCGGACCGGTCTTCGACTTCACTTGAGAAACTTGGGACCGTCGGGCTCGGGGGCGCCTGGGGTCGTGGCCGCGCGCGGAATCGGCGCGACCGGCATCTCGGCGCGCACGACGACCAGCGGCGCGCTCGCGGTCGGCCCGCTGAGGATCGGAACCGCGCTCGGCCCGCCCGAGGTCCCCGCCAACGGCACGCTCGAGCCGCCTGCCATCGGTGCGCTCGGGCTGCTTGCCGCGCCTGGCATCGGCGCGTTCGGGTTGCTCCACGCGCTGGGCTCGATCGCGGAGTGCGGGGTCGGCACGATCGGGCCGGGCTGCCGCATCGCCGGGCCTGTCGCCGAGTGCGTCGGCACGATGGGCGCGCTTGACCGGATGGCCGCGTTCGGTCCGGTCGGCGAGCTCGGACGCGCGATCGGTCCGCTCTGCCGGATCGCCGCGTTCGGACCGGTCGGCGTGTTCGACCGCCCCGAGGATTCGGACGACGTCACGAGGCGCGCCACCGGCAGGTTGTGCGGCTCGTGGACGAGGATCGATGCGGCGTTCAAGAACTTCGCGAGCCGCAGGTGGCAGTACACCCAGTACACGAGCACCCCGATCCCGAACACCAGTCCGATCAGCGCGAACGTCACGGTGCTCGACGACCCGATGCCGTACAGCAGCTGATAGATCACGTCGGCGACCAGCATGCCTCCCACCAGACCGCTGATCTGGCTCGCGGCATCGCGCAGCGCGTCGTGCTCGTTCGCGACGGCCGTCTGCCGGATCGACCGCACGAGCGCGATCAAGCCGACCGCGTACGCGATGTCTTTTCCGACGGTGACCATCGGCAGCGACGTCAGCCGCTCCGCCGATTCCGTCATTCCTTCGAGCGGGCCCTCGGGATCGACCATGACCTCGATGAACTGCGCGATCGCGCGATAGCTCCACCACACCGCGAGCAGCACCAAGCCGAAGCCGAGGATCGCGATCACCACGCGCACCAGCGACATCTTCGCGGCGAGAAAATCGGGGATCGCGAGCAGCGCGCCGACGAACATCGCGCCGACCGCCCCCAGGTTTGCCCACTGGACGTACTTGATCCAGTCGAGGACATCCTGCGCGTCATCGGCCGTGCTCGCCGTCAGCGACTTGAGGATCAGCGCCGTCGACATCAGCAACTGCACCAGCATCAAGAACACGCCGATGCGTACGAGCTTGAGCCCGCGCGCATACCGCGGCAGACGCATCACCTGGGCTTCGTCGTCATCCACGCCCTGACCATAGCGCGCCGCCGTGGCAGGATGATCGCGTGCGTTACGTCGGCAAGCTCTATCGCCCGCCCTCCGAGGCCGACGCGCTCATCCTCCAGGCCACCATCGGTTGCTCGTGGAACCACTGCACGTACTGCGACATGTACCGGGACAAGCCGGAGTTCCGGGTTCGCCCCGTCGAGGAATCGCTCGAGGATCTCGCGCGGGCCGGTGCCGAGGCGGGCTCGGCCGTCGAGAAGGTGTTCGTCGCCGACGGTGATGCCCTCGTCATGGACCTCGGCCACTGGGAGCCGATCCTCGACGCCTGCGGGCGCCTGTTTCCGCGCCTGCGCCGGGTCAGCTGTTACGCCACTGCCACCAACGTCCTCGCCAAGTCCGCGGCCGACCTGCGACGGCTGCGGGAGCTCGGCCTGTCCCTGCTCTATATGGGGCCCGAATCGGGCGACGACGTGACCCTCAAGCGGATCGCCAAGGGCGCGACGGCCGCCGATCACGTCGAGGCCGCACGACGAATCCGCGAGGCCGGGATGGAGCTCTCGGCGATCTTCTTGCTCGGTGCGGGGGGCGTCGAGCGCTCGGCGGAGCACGCCGCAGGCTCGGCTGCGCTCGCCACCGCGATGGATCCGAGCTACCTCGCCGCGCTCACGCTCACCGTCGTCCCCACGACGCCGCTCGCGACGCTCGCCGATCGCGGGAAGTTCGTGTTGCCGCCGGTCGATCGCCTGCTCGGTGAGCTGCGCACGTTCGTCGACGAAGCCCGCCCCACCGACGCGCTGTTCCGGACCAACCACGCTTCGAACTACTTGCCGCTCGGTGGCAGGTTGCCGCGCGATCGCGCGCGCATCGTCGAGGTGATCGATCACGCGCTCTCGGGGGCCGTGCCGCTGCGTCCCGAGCACCGCCGCGGTCTGTAACGATCAGGGCTCGCGGGACATCGCGAGATCGACGATGCGCTGGATGAACGCCGGATAGTTCATGCCTGCCTTGCGCGCCGACTCGGCAGAGTCGTGCCCCTCGCTGAGGAACGGATTCGCGTTCGCCTCGATGAACCAGATCTGGCCATCCGCGGCGAGCCGCACGTCGATCCGCGCGTAGTCGCGCAGCCAGAACGCGCGATACGAGATCAAGGAGATCTCCTGGAGGCGGTCCTTGGTGGCCTTTGCCATCCGTCTCGCGAACACGTTCTTGATCCCGCGCCGCTCGCGATAGCCGAGATCCCACTTCGCGCTGCGCGTCGCGATGCGATCCTCCGGCCGCGAGCCCGCGGTGTCGAAGGTCATCTCGACGATCGGCAGGATCTCGACGCTGTCGCCGTTACCGATGATGGTGGCGTACAGCTCGCGACCCTCGATGTACTCCTCCGCGATCGCCGCCTGCGCGAACCGATCGTGAACGAACGCGACGCGATCCACCAGGCTGCTCACGTCGTGCACGATCGACGCCTGCGCGATGCCCTCCGACGCATCGGTCGACAGTGGCTTGACGATCAGAGGGAACCGCAAGGTGACCTTGTCGGTTGGCCGCTCGCCCACGCGATACGACGCGAACCCCGGCACGTTGACGCCGTGATACGCGAGGATCTTCTTGCTCATCGACTTGTTGCGGGTGACCAGCAATGCGAGCGGAGGCGCGCCGGTGTACCGATAGCCCTCGGCCTCGAGCAGCGCCGGGATCAGGTAATCGAGCTCCGAGTTCGCGAGGAAGGCCTCGGTGGCGTTGAACACCAGCGCCGGCTTCCAGTCCGCCAGCCGTTTGCTCATGTCCCGGAGGTCGTCGTAGACCCCGAGCAGGAGCACGTCGTGCCCGAGCTTCTGCAGCGCGCGCCCGATCTGGTACTCCATCTCGGGCTCGGCGTGCTTCTCCTTCGCAAACTCCGAGAGCATCTGCGCCTCATGCCGCTCTGGATTCCAGTCGGCGTGGGGCGTGTTGAACACGACAGCGACACGCATGAGCCACGCCGACCCTACTTCGTTTCGCGATCGCATGCATCGCATGCCGATCGAGTTCGCACATCACGTGATCGTGCTAGACGTGACTCCCGGATGCGGCTCGAACACGTTCGCAGGGCGTTCGCCATCGGTGCACACCCCGATGACGTCGAGGTGGGTGCGGGCGGGCTCGTCGCCAAGCTCGTCGCCTCCGGCGCCGCCGTCACGCTGCAGGTCGCATCGATTCCGAATCGGTACGCGATCCGCAAGGCCGAGGCCGAGCGCGCCGCGAAGCACCTCGGGGTCACGCTGGTGCTTCCACCCGAGGAGCGCGAGACGCGTGTCGAGGAGCTCGCGATGCACGAGCTGGTCGCGCGCTTCGAGCGCGAGCTCGCGACTGCCGATCCAGAGCTCGTGATCCTCCACCAGGCGAACGACGTGCATCACGATCACCACGTCGTCCATCGCGCCGCGATCGCGGCCCTTCGCCGCAGTCGCGCCGACATCCTGGTCTACGCCACGCGCCTGCCACCCGGCGCTGCTCCCCCACCACCCACCTGCGTGGTCGATATCACCAGCTCGATCGATCGCAAGCTGGCCGCGGTCGCGGAGCACACCTCGCAGTTCCCGGCGTCGTTCGCGGAAACGCGTCGCGATGTCGCGCGCGCTCTCGGCTACTCCTACGGCGTCGCGTATGCCGAGGTGTTCGAAGTGCTGCGCATCTCGCTGTAGCGCGCTTAGAGCCAGTTGCCTTCGATGTCGAGCGTCCACGTGGCCGCGGGCGAGCAGCTCGTGCCGATCGGCCGCACCTCGATCGAGACGTCGCGACCGTCGTCGGCACCGTTCGGCACGAAGCCTTCGCCCCACTCGGCGCGGGTCTCGTTGATGGTGCCGTTCGTCGTCGTCGTGCCGGTGGTCGTGTTGCACTCGACGTTGTCGCTGCCGGCATTCACGTAAACGAATACGTCGTAGTCGTTCGACGCGGGCGAGGTCAGCTTCGCGGCCATGCGCAGCGTGAAGCCCGGTGCATCGCTGTCGTCCTCGGTGACGCGCACGCGAAACCACGCGCTCTGGTGGCCGGGCGTTGACGACAACTTCACGTTGCCGGTGTCTCCACTCACGGTGCCGAGCGACACCGCGGTCTGACACGTCGCCGTGCTCGCACACAGGTTCGCCGGCGGTGAGTCGATCGGTGGCGCGGTATCGGACGGCGGCTTCGGCGAATCCGCCGGCACACTTGCATCGGGGTCTGGCTCGACGCCGCTCACGCCGGCGCTCGCACACCCTACGAGCAGCAAGGCCGGAACGAAGCGCACCAACATCGGCCCGCAAGCTACCACGCGGGTTTGTCGGCTCCGATCGATTTCTACCAACCGGCCCTCACGCCAGCTCGAGGTCGACGCAGTCACCGCTCTGCTGGCCGGTTTCCCCATGATCCCGAATGATCTCGACGAGGATGTCGAACACGGTCTGGCCTTCGCCGCGGCGCGCCATTTCGATCGCGGCCATCACCCCGGGCACGTTCGACGGGTGGCAGCGCGTCGCCTTTCGCTCGAGGTACCGCACGGTCTCGGGATAGCCCAGCAGCTGGCTCGCCTCCTCGGAGCGATTCCACCGGAACACGAACCCGCCGGCGGGCGTGCCGAACCCGCCGCGCAGCACGTCGTTGAATGCGTCGAGGTTGCGCCCCCACGATGACAGCCCGAGCCCGCGCGTCACCTCGTCGTAGAAGTGATCTAG
>JACCYD010000457.1 GCA_013696695.1 Deltaproteobacteria bacterium
TGGGCGGCTCGAGGTTCGCGAGCGGCTCGGGCAGCTTGGTATCGACCTCGTCGCACAGCTTGCGCGCGAGCGAGATGAACGTCGGCTCGGCGCCTGGCTCCCCGGCGACGCCGGCGATCACCGCGAGCAGCGCCACGATCGCCGTGACATCGTCGGCGGCGGTGGCTGCGGTGACCGCGCCGAGCCCGGCGGCCATGATCGTGGGGACGCCGCCATCGTCGATCACGACGGTGCGCGGGCTGATCGCGCCGTGCGCACCGCCGACCTCGTGGATCGCGGCGGTCGCACGCGCGAGGCGCTTGAGGATGCGGACGACCTCGGCGGCGGGGAGCACGGGTGGGGCGTCGGCGAGCGAAGCGCCGGCCGGGGCCTCGAAGATGATCGTGCGCGTGTTGCGATCGAAGGAGAGCGCGCGCTGGACGAACGGGCTCTGCGCGCGCGCGAGGGTGCGGGCGCGATCGAGCGCGCGCGTGGCGTCGTCGGTGAGCTCGAAGCGCTCGATGACGACCGAGCGATCGAGGATGCTGTCGACGGCGCGCGCGAGCTGGCTGACGGGTGTGGCGCCGAGCGGCGTCTCGAACTGGTAGCGGGGCTTCGCGGTATCGGCCTCGGGCTGGACGGCGGCGCGCTCCATCGACACGCGGCGCGGAGCGAAGCGACGATCTGAAAACAGCAGGGCCGTGCGGGTGCCGAGATCGAGTTGCTCGAGCTGGCGCCGCAGGTCGCTCAGCGTTTGCGTGCGGTCCTGCGGGTTCTTGATCAGCAGGTTCGTCAGGATCGGATCCCAGCCCGGGTTGACGCCTTCGGACACCGACGAGGCGACGGGGGCGGGCTCGCCGAGGTGCTGCGCCACGAAGTCGGGGCCGAGGAACGGCATCCGGCCGGTGACCGCCTCGAACAGCGTGACGCCGATCGAGTAGAGGTCGGCAGCGATCGAGATCGGAGCGCCGGTGATCTGCTCCGGGGACATGTACGCGAGCGTGCCGATCAACCCGCCGGTCTGCGTCTGGCCGAGATCGACGAGGTGGGCGACGCCGAAGTCGCCGAGCTTCGCGGTGCCGCGCGCATCGAAGAACACGTTCGCGGGTTTGACGTCGCGATGCACGACGCCGCGATGATGTGCGGCTTCGAGGCCGCCGATGATGTCGAGCGCCATCCGGCGAACCTGCGTCGGCGACAGCCGCTCGCCGGCCGCGAGCCGCTGCGCGAGGGAGCCGCCGGGCAGGTACTCCATGACCAGGAAGCCGCGCTCGACCGAGACGTCGTAGACCTCGACCAGCGAGGGATGGCTGAGCGTGCTGGCGAGCCGCGCCTCGCGGACGAAGCGCTCGTACGCGGTGCCGCCGCGCGCACCGGCGGCGAAGAACATCTTGATCGCGACCGAGCGGCCCGCGATCTCGTCGGCGGCGAGGAACACGCGACCGCTGGCGCCGGCGCCGAGCAACCGCTCGATGCGGTAGCGCCCCCCGATCACCTCCTTGTCGCGACCGCCGCCCTTGCGCTCGGTGACCTCGTCGCGCCACGCGCGGAGATAGGTGTCGAGGTCGGCGGGCACCTCGGGGTCGGCCTTGCGGAGCTCGAGCAGCGCATCGCGGGCGCCATCGCGGAGCCCCATCGCGGCGAGCGTCGCGACCAGGTGGCGCGTCGCTTCGCGGCGAACCGCGGCGCTCGCGCGCTCGGCCGTGCTCATCGCCTCGGTGGGAAGCAGCTTGTTGTCGCCGAGCGTACGCTCCGCGCGCTTGCGGGCTTCTTGCAGCAGGCGGGTCGCTTCGGCGTACGCGCCGCGGCGGGCCAGGATCCGGCCGAGCGCGAGCTGCAACGGACCGCGCTCGGCGTCGGCGGCGAGATCGAGCGCGCGTTCGAGCAGGCGGCCGGCTTCGCGATCGCGGCCGAGTGATTCGAGCAGGCGAGCCGCGTTGATCTCGTCGTGTGCGCGCGTGTAGAGATCGACCGCGCGATCGAGATCGCCGAGCTGTTCGGCGAGCGGTGCGGCATCGGCGTGACGGCGCAGCCGGACGAGCACGTCGAGCGCGGCTCGCCCGCCCTCCTCGGTGCCGGTCATCACCGCGAGGATGTCGTGGACGGCCTGGACGTCGTTGACCTCGATCGCGTAGCGCAACACGCGCGTCTGATCACCGGCGGCGCGCGACGCCTCGAGAGCCGACCGGAAGTCCCACAGCTTCTCGTACAGATCCGCGGCGCGCGAGTGCTCGCCGCGTTCGCTGGCCAGCTTGGCGGCGTCCTGATGCCGATTGACGGCGATCAATCCGTCGACCGTATCGATCGCCGGCTCGTCATTGCTACCCACTGCCGCGCGATGGTACCAGACGAGCACCCATGCATCAGCGCAGCGCTCATCGCTCCCTCCTCGTCATCGGCTCGGTGGCGCTCGACGACATCGACGGACCGTTCGGCATGCATCGCGACCTGCTCGGAGGCTCGGCATCGTTCATCGCGCGGGCGGCCTCGTACTTCACGAAGAACGTCGCCGTGGTCGCGGTGATCGGTGAGGACTTCCCGAACAAGCATGTCGACGAGCTCACCGCCCTGGGCGTCGATACGACGGGCATCGAGCGCACGGCCGGCGAGACGTTCCACTGGGTCGGCAAGTACGCC
>JACCYD010000041.1 GCA_013696695.1 Deltaproteobacteria bacterium
ACACGTAACGATGCAGGATCTCGTGCAGCCACGTGGTGCGCGGCAACACGCTGCGCGATCGCAGCCACCGCTCGAGCTTGCGGCGGTCGAAGCCGATGGTCCGGTACTCGTGCTCGACGGCGTCGAATACCTGCGCGCGAAGTGTCAGCACGCCGATCCGGCTCGCCGAGCCGGTGGTCGCGACCGACATGCCGCGCGAGGCGATCAGACAGTTCGATCGATCGAGCGTGTCGTCGCGACTCTGCGCTGTTGCCCACTCGATGGTGAACACCAGCGATGCGGTATCGATCCGCAGCGCCATCGGCTCGCCCGCGACCAGTGCGCGCACCGAGAGCGAGATCGGCTCACCTGACGGTTTCTGTGGGGGCATGACGAAGTGGTAGTCCCGACGATACAGCTCTCGGCGTGACTGCAAGCGGGAGACTTCGCAGGCTGTGACGGTTTCTGTGGGATCATTGAAGAAATCCCGGGCGCTACGCAGAACCGCCGGCGCTACACCACTGCGATGCCGCGCCTCGCGTTGCTTGCCCTCCTCGTTGCCTGCTCCCCCGCCATGCGAACCGACGACGATCCCGAGCCCACCCCCGACGCGATCGTCGAGCAGCAACTCGACACCCGCGAGCCGTTCGCCGTGTGGCGGCACCGGGAGCCGATCTACGAGCTCTATGTCCGCCACTTCTCGGAGCGTGGCGACTTCGAAGGCGTGCGCGCGAAGCTGCCCGAGCTCAAGGCACTCGGCATCGGGATCGTGTGGCTGTTACCGATCCACGAGATCGGCTCGCTCGATCACATCGACGCGCCGCACGGCAATCCGTACGCGGTGAAGGCCTACGAGCGGCTCAACTCCGAGTACGGCAGCGAGGACGACTTCCGCGCGCTCGTTCGCGATGCGCACGCACTCGGCATGAGCGTGATCGTCGACTGGGTGCCCAACCACACCGCCTGGGACAATCACCTGATCGTCGAGCACCCCGAGTGGTACGTGCAGCACGACGGCGCGATCCAGCCCGTCGGTGGCGATTTCGGCTGGATCGCACAGCTCGACTGGAGCAACCACGAGCTGCGCGACTACATGACCGCCGTCATGGTCGATTGGGTGCGCAGGTTCGACTTCGACGGCTTCCGCATCGACTTCGCGCACCACATGCCGGTCGATTACTTCGTCGAGCTGCGCGCAGCACTCGAGGCGGTGAAGCCGGTGTTCCTGCTCGCCGAGGCAGGCGAGCCGCGGTTCCACGATGCGTTCGACATGGTCTACGACTGGAGCGTGTATCCGGTGCTCGGCGATGTCGCGCACGGTCGCAGTGTCACCGCGATCGATGACGCGCTCTATCACCAGCAGCTATTGCCCTACGCCGCGCGCCCCGACGCGCTCGTCATGCGGATGACCTACAACCACGACGACAACGGCAAGTTCACGCTGGCCGCGCGCTATCGCGATGGCATCCGCGCGTTCGCCGTGCTCGCGTCGATGCTCCCCGGCAAGCCGCTGGTGTTCGATGGCCAGGAAGCCGGCATGCGCGTGTTCGACGGAACCGCGGTGCAGGACTCGATCAACCTCGGGCACGATCCGCAGATCACGATCGACTGGAGCGACCCCGACGGCTTCCGGCCGTTCTACACGAAGCTGTTGCAGCTGTTCCGCGCGAACCGCGCGCTTCATCAGCCGAGCATGGCCGACTTTCGCAAGCTCGACACGCGACCGAGCGATCATCCGTACGCGTTCGTCCGTCGCTCTGGCGATCACGCAGTCGTCGTGGTGGTCAATCTCTCCGAGCACGCGGTCGACGTCGTGCTCGAGCCGCAACCCACCGCGGGCGCGATCGACGGCACGTACGTGGAGCTGTTCACCGAGCAAGAGACCGCGCTGTACGCGGGGCAGACCCTGGCCTTGCAGCCCTGGGACTATCGCGTCTACGTGCAGGGACCGCGAGCTTCCAACTAGCGACGAAGATCGGGATCGTCGGGATCCGCATCGCGGTGCGGTACGAGCTTGCAGGGATCGTTCTCCGGATCGTGGCCGCAGGACAGCACGCCCGGTGACGGATCGTCGCCATCGACGCCCTTGTGCATGCCCTCGACATCGTCGTCGGGAATCTCGAGCGCGCCGCCCGCAGAGATCAGCGCAGCGCGCTTCTCCGGCGCGACGTTCGGCACCAGGCCCTGCCGCGCGATGTGCGCGACGTAGTACTCGTCCTCGCGCCGCGCCTCGATCGTGCCGGCCTCGATCTCCTTCTCGAGCGCGCGCTTGAGATCTCCGATCAACCGCGACGGCGAGATCTCGAACGCGGTCATGATCGCGTTACCGACGCCGGTCGGCAGCGGCGGCAACTTCGCATCGAGCTCCGCGAGGTTCTGCACGCGATCCGAGAGCGCGCTGATCTGCTCGAGCAGCTGCTTGCGGCGGCCCGGTCGCTTCGACGTGATGTCGGCGCGCGACAGATCGAGCAGGTCGGTCATGTACGGACCCATCTCGCGATGGAACCGGCGCACCGCGCTGTCGGTCCACTGATCGCCGTACTGGTTCGTGCGCAGGTGATGCTTCACGAGGAAGCGGATCGTGTGGCGCTCGTCGCGCGCGAACGCGAAGCGGTTCGAGATCCGGTCGAACATCCGCGCACCGACCTCGGCGTGGCCGTGGAAATGGACGCCGTGCTCGGTGAACGTGCGCGTCGGAACCTTGCCGATGTCGTGGAGCAACGCAGCCCACCGGACGAGCGGGCGGCGCACCGTCTGCCGCACGACCTGCTTGGTGTGCGCCCACACGTCCTTGTGCTGGCGACCGTCCTCCTGGGTCAGGTCGACCGTCGCCTCGAGCTCGGGAAACAGCACGCGCAGGATCCGCGTCTGATGGACCCACTCGAGCGCGGCATCGATCTGCGTCCCCATCAGCATCTGTTCGATCGCGCTGCGCATCCGCTGCGCATCGATGCCAGGCTCGGCGAGCCGCGCAGCGTGATCAGCAGCGAGCATGGTCACGCGATCCGGCGGCGTACGGCCGGTATCGGCGATCGCGGCTGCGAGCTCGAGGAGCACGATCGGATCCGCCTCGACGAGCCCACGCACGGCATCCGGCTGCTCGGGCGACATGTGGGTCGCACTAGCTAGCACGATTCGGGGATTGGTAATGGAGATCGCGGACGCTGGGCGCCCGCGCTCAGTTGGTACGAGTAGTGCTCTACGGCGGCACGAGTGCAAGGCAGGATCACAGAACGCCAGCTCCCCATGGCGGAGGCAAGCTTTCCCGGAATCTCGCGTTTCTACGCTGAGATGTCGGCCAAGCCGGCGACATTCCTGCAGCTTGTTTGGGCCTTCGAAGGCCGCCAGCTTGCCCGTCCAGTTCGTCGGAAGCGCCGCTCTCTCTAAGGCGTTCTCCTCGGTAAACGGACATCCACCTGGCCAATCGATCTGCCAGTCGTGACAACCCGTCGCACTCCCGGTTGATCTATGGGGCAAGAAGCAGCGAACCAACGTCAGCCGATCGGTGTGTTCGACTCGGGTGTGGGTGGGTTGACCGTCGTTCGGTCACTGCGGAAAACGCTGCCGGGAGAGGACGTCGTCTATCTCGGCGACACGGCGAGGGTTCCTTATGGAAGTAAAAGTCCTCGCACCGTCGAGAAGTACTCGCTCGGTTGCCAGCAGTTCCTGCTCGCGCGCGACGTCAAGCTCGTCTTGATCGCGTGCAACACCGCATCGGCGAATGCGCTGCCTGCGCTCGTCGCAGCGAGCCCGGTGCCGGTGATCGGCGCCGTCGAGCCGGGTGCCTCGAGTGCGCTTGCAGCCACGCGCAACGGCCACATCGGCGTGATCGGTACACTCGGCACCGTGCGCTCCGGTGCGTACGCGACGGCGATCGCCGCGCGCGATCCGCACGCGAAGCTCACCGCGCTCGCATGTCCGTTGCTCGTGCCGCTCGCGGAAGAAGGCTGGATCGACGACGAGATCGCCGTGCTCGCCGCGCGACGCTACCTCTCGCAGCTGTTCGACCGCGATCGCGCGATCGATACGCTCGTGCTCGGCTGCACGCACTATCCGTTACTCCGCGACGTCCTCGAACAGGTCGCGCGCGAGCTCGCAGGACATGACGTTGCCGTCGTCGACTCGGCGAGCGCGATGGCGGAGGTCGCGCGCGAGTTGCTCGGCAGCGCAGCGAACCGCCGCAACGTTGCCGGACGACTCGACTGCTTCGCGACCGATACGTCGCGCCTCGACGAGCTCGCACCGCGGTTCCTTGGCGAGCCGCTCACCGGCTTCGAGCTCGTGGATCTCTAGCTCGCTCGATCGCGTACAGTCGACGCGTGCCAACGGCCGTCGTCATCGGTGCTTCGACCGGGATCGGCCTCGCGCTCTGTCGCCGGCTCGTCGCCGCCGGCTGGACCGTGACCGGGCTCGCCCGAAGTCCTGCCGGGTTCGAGAGCGCCGCGTACCGTCACGTCATCGCCGATGTCCGCGCACCGGAGTACCGGCAGATCCTCGCGACCGCGTGCGAGAGCCTGCCCGACGTTTGCGTCTACGCGACCGGCATCGGCCACGAGATCGATCTCGCGAATCCGTCGCACGAAGCCGACGTGTTCGCGACGAATCTGCTCGGCGTCGCGATCACCGTCGAGGTGCTGCTGCCACGCATGATCGCGGCCAAGGCCGGCCACTTGATCGGAATCTCGAGTCAGGCTGATCGCGTGATCGATCGGCACGCGCCGAGCTACGCCGCGTCGAAGGCCGGCATGTCGTCGTACCTCGAGGGCATCGCGCTGGCCTGCCGGCAGCACGGGGTCGCCGTCACCAACGTTCGATTCGGGTTCGTCGACACCGCGATGGCCAAATCGCCCGTCAAGCCGTTCCTGATCAGCGCGGATCGCGCGGCACGCGTGCTCGAGAACTGCATCGCTCGCCGGCCGATCCGCAGGACCGTGCCGCTGCGCATGGCCGCCGTGCTGTGGCTGTTCCGCTGGGGATCGCGCCTTCGCATCTGGGCATCGTGATCGACGCGCTCGTCGTCGGAGCCGGGCTCTCCGGCCTGGTGTGTGCCACCCGCCTCGTCGACGCTGGGGCCTCCGTCCTCGTCGTCGATGCGCGCGATCGCGTCGGTGGTCGGCTGCTCACCGGAACGATCGCCGGACGACCGATCGATCTCGGCGGTCAGTGGATGTCGGTCGGTCAGCCGCGGCTCGCCGCACTCGCGACGAAGCTCGGCGTCGCCAGCGTTCCGCAAGCGCGCGACGGCAATGCGCTGTTCGGTCTCCCACCACGCGGCATGCTGTCTCGCCTCGCGACCGCGTTCGCGCAATGGCGACTCGCGCGGCGGATCGAACACATCTCCCACGCGCCACCGCGCGACGCCCACGATCTCTCGCTCGCCGCATGGCTTGCCGAGCACACTTCGAATCCCACCGCTCGCGCGCTGATCGCGATGCATGCGGAGCTCGTGTTCGCCGCAGACCCGGCGAGTCTCTCGCTGCTCCACTACCTACGAACCTTCGCGGCGACGGGCGGCTTCGCGCCCCGCGGTCCGGATCTTCCAGGCGGCGGGCGCGAGCATCGCTTCGTCGGTGGTGCGCAGACGTTGGCGACCAAGCTCGCCGAGCGCGTCCCGGTGCGGCTCGCAACGCCGGTTCGCTCGCTCGTCGCCGGTGACGCCGTCGAGGTGGTCACCGACACCGGCGGATTGGCCGCGCGGCGTGTCGTGGTGGCGATGCCGCCGCAGCTCGCACGACGGATCGAGGGCGCGTTCCCCGCAGCTCCCAGCGCAGCCTCGGTCTCCGGGCCGGTCGTCAAGTGCTTCGCGGCCTACGACCGGCCGTTCTGGCGCGACGATGGATGGTCCGGAGAAGCGTATCGGCCCGACGGCACCGTACGCGCCACGGTCGCGCTCGAGGCGATCTTGCTCGCATTCGTCGTCGGCCCGGTGGCTGCCGGCTGGAGCGCGCGCGATCCCGACGAGCGGCGTGCCGAGGTCCTCGGCGCGCTGACCGAGCAATTCGGCGACCGTGCCGCGACGCCACTCGACTATCTCGAGGTCGATTGGGGCATCGATCCGTGGAGCGCGGGCTGTGTGGCCAGTCTTCCGCCGGGCGCGCTTGCCGTCACACGCAGGGAGCCGCACGGCCGGATCCACTTCGCCGGCACCGAGACCGCCGAGGCGTGGCCCGGATATATGGAAGGCGCGATCGAAGCGGGCGAACGCGCTGCGCGCGAGATTCTCGAAGCGCGGTGAGCTAACGCCTGGACGGTAATCGCCCTCAGGCGCGAGCGACGCCCTTGGCGCGCGCTTCTTCTTGCTTGCGGCGTTTCATCGCCTCGGTGACGGTCGACGCCTTCTTCAGCTTGTCGCCGATCGTCTTCTCGTCGACGGGATAATCGGTGCGGAACACCATGCCGTCTTCGAACAGCAGCTCGCGAGCCTCTTCGTCGTCGAGGTACTTCACGACCTTCTTGCCCTTGTAGTCGAGCCCGGGGAGGTTAGAGACCTTGCCCTCGAGCCAGGTCATCAGCTCGCCCATCACCGACTTACAGATGGTGAGGTTCTCGTCGAGGCTCTCGAAGAGCTCCGGGAATCGATCCCGGAAGGCTTTCTCGTCCTCGCCAGGTCCGAGCGCTTTGGACAGCGCAACTCGCAGGAGAACGGCATCGTCAGCGAAGCTGACAACGTTCTCGTTGCGATCCGAGACCGACTCGTTGGGTGAAATCACGTAGGCGACGACACCGGCTGCCACCTCGCGTACGGGGCGGGGCAGGTTTTCGTCGTCCATTGCGTCGAACGCGATCTTGAGATCATGCGGCAACGACACCAACCAACCACGCACCAACTCGACGAACTTCGACTCGACAGCAGGACTCGTCGTCACGATTTGACGTACCCCCGAAAAGGGGCCTCCGGACAGGGGAAAACTAGCAACACTCCAGGATGGGAGTTGAGCCTGAATGCGTACCAACCCCCCGACGGAATTACAAGCCCACGGCCTCGCAAGCCGTTCCCATGATAGCCTGACCTAGCGGTGGCGAAACGTTCGCCCATCTTGGGCTACAACCACAACGTCCGGTATCGCGGGCTGATTTTTCACGTCCAGACCGAGGACTCGGGCGTTCTTTCGCCACACCTATTCACGCACCTATTTCACGCGGGCGTGATCGTCTCGACGCGCAAGTTGGTCTACGACGCGGGTTCTGACGAAGGGGCCATCAAGTCCCTGATGCAGGCTCAGCACAAAGCCGTCATGAAGGACCTCAAGAAGGGGACCTTCGACGAGAAGATCGATTCGTACCTGGGCGGCACCCCCGGTCTGCTTGCGCGTGGCGCCACTGGGCCGGACGAGAGCCAGCCGATGGACGGGCGCGACAGTCAGCCGGTCCTCGCGCCGAGCCTCGAGCCGGTCACGGAAGCGATGCTGGCACCGCCCGAGATCGACGCGACGATCCGCAACCTGCCGGCGGTCGATCTCTCACAGGAAGCGCCTGCCTCCGTCAACGCGACGCTGCGTGGGACCACCCCGGCGCGCGCATCGATCGCACCGCCGAACAAGCCGCAGGCGACCATCCTCGACGACGATGATCTCGCGCTCGGTCACTTCACGAGCGCGCCGAAACCCGGCGTGTGGCTCGAGGATCGATCCGACACCGATCCGCAGCGCAACGCCGTGACTCGCGCGCAGACGCAACCGGATCCACCGCGGACCAAGACCGCGGATCGCGGTAGCGCGCCGGGAACCGTTCGCAGCACCATGATGCCGCCCCCACCATCGGACGACGATGGGATCGACGGGCCGACCAACCTCGACAGCGGCGCGGTTGCCGCCGCGATGGCGGGGCAGCACAACGCGACGATCCGCATGGCGGTGGTGGCAGAGCCCGGCGCGTCGGACTCGATGAATCAGATCATCGGGCTCGAGCTCGACGACGAGCCGTCGGCACGCGCCCGGCCGCGCGATACCGACGTCATAATCCCGGGTGTCGATCCCGAGCCCACCTCCGACGGTGTTCCGGGTGCCGTCGGGGTCCGCCCAGACTCACGGTCGCGCCCGAACGAATCGATCCAACCACTACCGCCGCCCCCGCAAGCCTCGCGTCCGTCGGCCGCGGGCTCGCTGTTGCCTCCGCGCCCGCCGACCAAACCGGCCGCGCGTCCGGCGATCACGCCGCCGCAGGTGATGTCGCGTCCGATCACGCGCGAGGATGCGACGGGCCGGCAACGTCGGGACTCCGACGCCGTCGAGGTCTACGCGCCGGCTCCGCCCTCCGCAGACGCACCGCCCGGCGCCGCATCGGAACGGCCGGGGCAATACGCGCAGTACAAGCGCGTCAGCCAGAAGATGCCGGCGCTCGAGCCGCCAGGCCGCGAGCGCTCCGGTGCGGTGCCGATTCCGCCGGGTCTCGGGCGTCCCGGTAATCGCCTGCACCCGCAGTCGGCATCGACCGCGAAGCCTCCGCCGATGCCGCCACCGCGCGAGCCGAAGACCACCTCGCAACCGATCCCGACCGCCGTGCGCGGCGAGACGTCTTCAGGAGCAACGCAGCGCCCGCGGACGCCGACGCCGGGTCGCCCGACCAGCCCGCCGTCGAGCCGCCCGCCGTCCGGATCGATCCCGTCGAGCGGCGTCGTGATGACGCGCCCGGCGGTGATCGTCGGCGCGCCCGCGAAGTCGGCGCAGCCGTCGCGCGCTCGCAAGGCGCGTGAGGATGAAGGTCGCGGGTTCGGTCAGGGTCTGATTTCGGAGAAGAGCCTCGACGAGGTGATCCTCGCGTATCTCTCCGAAGACGCTGACGACAAGTAGCGAGCGATCGTGGACGTGCACGCCCTCGTGCTCCGTCGAATGATTTAAGTCCGATCCGGTTTTGTTGGTGCGACACGAGGATCAGAGATCGTCGTCGGGCTCGGGCGCGTCGAGCTCGGGATGTTCCGCCTTGTACGCGGTCATCCACTCCGCCAGCTTCGGCATCGCGATCTCGAGCCGCTGACTACCCTCGCGATCCATCGCCTGACGCCACACGAAGCGCGCGTCGTCGTGCTCGCCGCGTTGCGCGTAGAGCCACGAGCACAACAGCAGCAGGTCGCGGCCGGCCGTCATCGACAGCCCTTTCCGCATCCGGTCGTGGAGCTCGCCCTCGTCGAGCTGCTCGGGTTTCGGCGGCACACCTTCGGCGACCCACACATGCATCTGCGCGATCCAGTACGACAGCTTGAGCACCTCGCCGGTCGGAATCGGGCCGCGACTCTCGAGGAGGTTCCGCGCCTCCTTCGTGCGGCCGAGCGCCGAGAGCAAGTTGATCTCCGTGTAGTAGGAGAACTGGTGCTGCACGAGCCGCGGCGACAGCTTCCCGCGCGCCTTGCGCACCTTCGCGAGCGCGATCTCGCCCTTGCCATCGAGGGCATCGGCGATCGCGACACGGAGCTCCGCGAGCGCGCGGACGCGACCCGGTGCCCACCACGCGCGTGCGACCGGCTCGGCGAGCGCGCGGCCGGTGAGTGAATCGCCGTTCGACAGCGCGACGCTCGCTTCGTTGACCCGCTTGACCGCCCGAATCGTGCCGACGAAGCGGCCGCCGAGCAGCACGTAGAACGGGATCAACAGCGGGAACGACGTGGCAGCGAGAGCGACGCCCGCGGTGGTGATACCGCCGAAGGCGAGATACGCCACGAACTGACGATTGCGCACGCCGGAGGGATCTCGCACTTCCCCATCGCGCCCGACGTAGACCAGCTGGCCCTTGCCAGCCTTGTCGAGATCACGCGCGATCATCGGGCGCGCGAGGGCGGTGCTCGCGGCTTCGGCGGCAGCGTCGCGGCGGCCGCCCTTCGGATCTTTGCCGTCGTCGGCCATCAGTCGTCGATCACGGCCCAGGTAGTGCCCTCGGGGGTGTCCTTGAGCTCGACGCCGAGCTGCCCGAGCTGGACGCGGATCTCGTCGGCGCGCTTGAAGTCTTTCTCGGCGCGCGCGGCCACGCGATCGGCCATCAGCTTCTCGACGCCGGCGACATCGACGTTGCGCAGGCGGACCAGTCGATCGCGACGCCCGGCGAGGTAGACGCTTGGCTTCTGCGACAGGATGCCGAGCGCTTCGCCGACGATGCGAATGTCGCGACCGAGCCGCGCGATCGTGCGGCGACGAACCGCCTTGTCGATACCCTTGCCCTCGTCGACGAACCGGTTCGCGAGCGCGAGGGCCGCGTGCAGCGATGCCTTGACCACCGGCGTGTTGAAGTTGTCGGCGAGCGCGGCGCGCACCTCGGGCATCAGCTTCTCGGCGTCCGCGTGCACGGCGCCCTCGCC
>JACCYD010000055.1 GCA_013696695.1 Deltaproteobacteria bacterium
CCAGCACACGGCGTACAAGGCCGCGCTGATCGCCGCGGGTGCCGAGGTGATCGAGCTGCCGTTCGTTCACGGCGCCTTCGATTGCGTGTTCAGCAAGGACGCGGCGCTGTTGCTCGAACGGCGAGGACACAAGCGCGCGCTGCTCGCGCGCCTCCGTTACCCGGAGCGCCAGCGCGAGCAGGCGGCACGCGCGGACTTCTTCGGGCGCCACGGCTTCGAGGTGATCTGCGAGCCGGACGGCCCGTCGTGGGAAGGCGGCGACATCGTGATGCTGCCCTCGGGCCGCGCGATGTTCCTGGGCCACGGACCTCGCTCGCGGGGCGATGCCGCGAGCTGGCTCGAACGGCACGCCGAGATTCCCGTCGTCGGGCTCGAGCTCTGCGATCCGCACCTGTACCACCTCGACATGGCGCTCGCCGTGCTGCCCGACGGCACCGCCCTGGTCTGCGAATCGGCGCTCACGGAGGAGTCGATCCACCGGCTCGAGCGCGCGAGCGGCGTGCGTCAGGTGGTGACCGTACGCCGCGAGGACGCGCTCGCCTTCGGGCTCAACCTCGTCGTGGTCGGCGACACGATCCTGGTGGGCGCCGACGTGCCCCGCATCGCGGCGATCATCCGTGCGCGGGGGTATCAGACTCGCGTCGTGCCACTCGACCAGTTCCACTTCGCCGGTGGCAGCGCTGCTTGCCTCGTCGCGAGACTCCATCCCGATCCCGAAGTGCCCCCACAACCGCTGACCAGACACCTGCGAGGCTCGATGGACATCTACGGCGCCGTGTTTCGTTCGATCCTGTACCCGGTCTGGGAGAAACGCATTCGCAAGCGACCGATCCTCGATCGCTGGGAGGAGCTCAAGCGCACCCAGTGGCTGTCGCTCGACGAGCTTCACGCGATCCAGACCAAGTCACTGACTCGGCTCGTCGATCATGCGTACGAGCACGTGCCGTTCTATCGCGCGCGCATGCAAGCGGCCGGGCTCACCGCCGGCGACATCCGCACGCCGCAGGATCTCCTGAAGCTACCCATCCTGCGTCGCGCCGACCTGCGGTCCGACGGTCACGATCGCGAGTCGACGGTGCCGCCGCGGCCCACGATCCGGAAGCAGACCAGCGGCACGACCGGCGAGCCACTGCTGTTCGGATACGAGGCAGACAGCGATCACTGGCGACGTGCGGTCAAGCTGCGCGGCTACGAGTGGGCAGGCTATCGCCCCGGCCAGCGCACGATCCACTTCTGGGGGGCCCCGTTGCCGACCGAGCCTCCGTGGAAGACGCGCACCAAGATCGCCCTCGATCGCTACATGAACCGCGACATCCACATTCCATGCGCGATCATGAGCGACGATCGCTTGCAGGCGGTCGTCGACGTGATCGAGCGCTTCGAGCCGCACATGCTGATCTGTTATGCCCAGGCCGGCGCCGAGCTCGCGCGCTACATCAATCGCAATCAACTGCGATCGTGGCAGACCATCCCGGTGATCTGCGGTGCCGAACGGGTGTTGCCGCGCGACCGCGCCGATCTCGAAGAGGCGTTCGGCCCCTCCGTGTTCGACACCTACGGGTGCCGCGAAGTGATGATGATCGCCGCGGAGTGCGAGGCCCACCACGGCCTCCACCTCTCGATGGAGAATCTGGTGGTCGAGATCGTGGTCACCGAGAACGGAACCCAGCGTCTCGCTCGTGAGGGTGAGAGCGGGGAGGTGGTCTTCACCGACCTCCACAACCTCGCGATGCCGTTCATCCGTTACGCGAACGGCGACATCGCCACGGCGGGGCCGAGCCGGCGCTGCTCGTGCAATCGCACGCTGCCGCGGATCCAGTCGATTCAGGGGCGGACCTCGGAGACGCTCCGCGATGCCAACGGCTCGGCCGTCAGCGGCCTGGCCCTCAGCTTCCTGTTCCACGATATCGCCGCCAAAGTCCGTCAGTTTCAGGCCGTCCAGCACAAGGATCGTTCGGTGACGATCAGCATCGTGACGTCGGAGCAGCTACCCGCGTCGACGCTCGAGGACATCCGGAAGAACGGTGCGCGCTTGCTCACCGGCATCGAGGTTCGTGTCGATGTCGTACGCGAGTTGCCGCGGAGCGCGGCGGGCAAGCACAACCTGGTGGTCGTCGAGCGCGACTGACCGCGTCACGGGCGCGGCAACGTATCTACCTACTCCGTGGTGAACTCCGCCGTGAACGATCGCAACATCGCGATCACGTCATCACGGTCGCTCGCTGATAGATAGAACGGGTGAGGAGCATCGGGCCCGCGCACCTCGTCGAGCAGGTTGTCCAAGCTCGGTACGCTGTTGTCGTGCAGGAACACCGGCTTGCGATCCAGGTCGAGCAGCAGGGGTAGGGCGATTCCCCGGATGTCGCCTCGGATCGAGGCGTTCACGACCACCATCTTGTCGTCGAATATGCTGTCCACGGTATTCATGATCGGGTTCAACGGCGGTGTGCGCTCGGCCAGGATGACCGGGTTGTCTCCCGGGAAGATCGTCTTCATGTCGACGAGCATCGAAGGCACGAACTTGTTCTGGTCCACGTTGTGGCAGGACGTGCAGTTGTTGCGAAACACCGTGCGACCGCGCTCGATCGAAGCCCTGTCGCCGGCCTTACCCGCAGGTGACGGCAGCGAATCCATGTACGCGTTCATGTCCATCAGCTTCGTGTCATCGACACGTACACCGATGGGGGTGGCTTCCATGCCAGCCATCCCGGTCGTCGAGGTCCGGAGGGCCGGCCTGGCGGGGACGTCGGTCGCGTCGAGGATGGTGACGTAGTCCTCGATGATCTCGTCGCCGGCCGCTCCGCCGAGCGTGTGCAGGAACGCCCGCCCGCCCGGCGTCGTGAGCATGCGAAG
>JACCYD010000067.1 GCA_013696695.1 Deltaproteobacteria bacterium
GCTAGCGATCACGACCTGTCGCACGGCCCTAGTGTATCGATTCCGCCTGGCGAGGACAGCTTTCGCGCATGTCTCAGGTCAGTCGCGGTGATAGGGCTCACCCCGGAGGATCCGGAAGGCTCGATACAGCTGTTCGAGGGTGAGTAGCCGGACGAGGCGGTGGGCGATCGTCATCTGGCCGTAGGAGATCAACTTCTTCGCGCGACTACGAATGGCGTCGGTGTGCCCGTCCGCCCCACCGATCGCGAACACGATCGGGGCGCCACCCCCGTGCTGGGCTTCGGTGCCCAGGAGCTTCTCCGCGAAGTCCTTGCTGGACATCGTCGCGCCGCGCTCGTCGAACACGTAGAGGTGCGCGGTGGCGGGAATCGCAGCGAGCATCGCCGCATCGTCCTTGTGCTCGACGATCGAGAGCGTGCAGTACGGGCGCAGCCGCTTGGTGTACTCGGCCTCGGCCTCGGCGAAGTAGCTCTCCTTGAGCCTGCCGACGACCGCGAGCGTGATCTTCAAGTCAAAGCGCTCTCGTACGAATCGTCGACCGGAACGCGGGCATCGGGCGGCACCTCGATCTCGATCCGGGGCGCATCGCTCCACAGGCCCTCGAGGTCGTAGTGCTCGCGCGCGGAATGGAGAAACACGTGGATGACGAAGTCACCGTAGTCGAGCAACGCCCACTGACCGGTGCGCGCGCCTTCGGAGCCGATCGGCCGCAGGCCATCCTGCTTGAGCCCGGCGGAGATGCCGTCGGCGATCGCATCGACCTGGCGATCCGAGCGGCCCGACAGCACCAGCTGGTAGTTGCAGAACGAGCACAGCTCGCGGACGTCCAGCAAGACAGGCTCGAGGGCCTTCTTGTCGAGGGCGAGAGTCAACGCGCGCATCGCTCCGTCGAGACCTTCGGTGCTCGCGGACGCGGTGGGGTCCGCGGAGCTCGCCGACCGGGCTTTGCCGCGCGTGGCTTTGGGGGGAACTGCGCGCTTGGGGGCCTTCGTCTTCTGAGTCATGCGTCGGTGGCTGTCCTTAGGTTCGAGTCTGGCCGTTGCCGCGTACCACGAATTTGGTCGTCGTGAGGCCCTCTGCGCCCATTGGTCCATAGGCATGGAGCCGGGTCGTCGAGATTCCGATCTCGGCCCCGAGGCCAAGCTCCCCGCCATCGGCGAACCGGGTCGAGGCATTGACCATCACGGTCGACGAGTCGACCTCGCGGACGAATCGCTCGGCGGTCAGCGTCTCGGTGGTCAGGATCGATTCGGTGTGCGACGAGCCGTAGTGCTCGATGTGCCGGATCGCGGCCTCGACCCCGTCGACCACGCGCACGGCGAGGATCAGATCGAGGTACTCGGCGAACCAGTCCTCCTCGGTGGCGGCACGGACCGACGGCCCGCCGAGCGCGCGGGTGGCGTCGTCGCCGCGGAGCTCGACCTCGGGCAAGGCCGCGACCAGGCGAGGGATGAAGGCGCCGGCGATCGAGCTGTCGACGAGCAGCGTCTCGAGCGCGTTGCACACGCCGGGGCGCGAGACCTTGGCGTTGCGGACGATCTCGACCGCGTCGTGAAGATCGCCGGAGTGGACGTAGATGTGACAGACGCCCTTGTAATGCTTGATCACGGGGACCCGCGCGTGCTCGGCGACGTAGCGGATCAGGCCCTCGCCGCCACGCGGGATCGCGAGATCGATCAGATCCTCGAGGGCGACGAGATCGGCGATCGCCTCGCGCTCGACGAACGGCACCAGCTGCACGGCCTCGCGAGGAAGCCCGGCGCTCACCAGGCCTGCCTGCACCGCGGCGAGCAGCGCTCGATTGCTCTCGAGCGCCTCGCGGCCACCGCGCAGGATGCACGCGTTGCCCGCCTTGAGGCACAGCGCCGCCGCATCGACGGTGACGTTCGGACGCGCCTCGTAGATCATCGCGATCACGCCGAGCGGGATCCGCACGCGCTCGACGATCAGGCCGTTCGGCCGCGTCTCGGTGCGGTCGATCCTCCCGACCAGCTCCTCGGCGGCTGCGATCTCGCGGACCGCGCGCGCGAGCGAGGCGATCCGTGCATCGTCGAGCCGCAGCCGATCGATCATCGCGGCGGATAGTTTGGAGGCGGCGGCCACGTCGTTCGCGTTCGCTGCGAGAATCTCGTTGCGCATGCCCTCGATCGCGTCGGCGATCGCAGTCAGCGCGGTTCTGCGGACCTCGGCCGACGCCTTGGCGACCATGCGCGACGCGGTGCGAGAAGCTTCCGCGACCCCGCGGATGACGTTTGCGCGGTCGGCTCCGGGCACCAGGGCCGGCAGGGTCAGGCTCACAGGATCACGAGGTCATCTCGGTGGATCGCTTCGTCGATGCTCTTGTAACCGAGCGTGGCCTCGATGGCGGTCGATTGCAAGCCCCGGATCGAGCGCAGCTCGTCGGATGGGTAGGCCACGAGCCCACGTGCGAGCTCGGCCCCCGTCGACGACAACACCGAGACCGTGTCACCTGGTGCGAACTCCCCGCGCACCTCGACGATGCCGGCGGGCAGCAGGCTCTTGCCGCCGTCGAGCAAGGCGCGGCGCGCGCCGTCGTCGACGACCACCGCGCCCGACGGCTTCGCGCCGTAGGCGATCCAGTGCTTGCGCGCCGTCACGCGCTGGCCGGCGGGCAAGAACAACGTGCCGAGGTCGTCGCCGGCGAGCACGCGCGACACGACGTCGGGCTCGCGACCGGGCGCGACCACCGCGGGGATCCCGGTGCGCGTGACGATCCGTGCCGAGCCAACTTTGCTGGCCATCCCGCCCGAGCCGACGCCACTGACGCTGCCACCGGCGACCGGGACGGCCTCGCGATCGATGTCGCGAACGATCGGCATCCGCACCCCATTCACGTCGCGCACACCCTCGACGTCGGTCAGGATCACGAGCACGTCGGCGCTCACCAGGTTGCACACCAGCGCGGCGAGCTGGTCGTTATCGCCGAACTTGATCTCGTCGGTCGCGACGGTGTCGTTCTCGTTGATGATCGGCACGACGTGCTGATCGAGAAGCGAGCGCAAGGTCAGCCGAGCCGATAGAAAACGGCGGCGATCGCCGAGATCGTCGTGGGTCAGCAGGACCTGACCGATCGCGATGTCGTGCGCGACGAACGCGTGCTCCCAGTGCTGCATCAGCTGGTTCTGGCCGACCGCCGCCGCCGCCTGGAGCGCCGGCAGCTCGTGCGGCCGCGAGGTCAGCCGCAGCTTGCGCATGCCGAGCGCGATCGCGCCGGAGCTGACGATCACGAC
>JACCYD010000094.1 GCA_013696695.1 Deltaproteobacteria bacterium
GTGGAGAACCGCTCGTCGTGCTCGTGGAGGGCGATGGCGTCATCTAACGTCTCGCGTAGCTTGTCCACCAGCTCCAGAACGCGCCGGGCGCGGAAACCAATCCGTCCTGACAGCTCGTATGGCATTCCGTAGATCACATCCTCCACACCGTGCTCGGCAACGAGCGCCTGGATCGCAGCCGCATCGCCAAGATTGCCGACACGAGCGAGCACGGTGAGCGGGTGTGCCGCGATGTTGGCCTCGTCGGTCATCGCGACGCCGATGGTCTTGGACCCGATATCGAGTCCGAGCGCGCGTCGCACCTTTGGTTGCGTCGTCACCGGGTTCGCTCCAACCCGGTGGGTATCACGCGACACTCCCCTCGGAGCAAACGCCGAAAAAATAAAGGCCCCGTAGGGGGGGCCTACAGGGCCTGGGCGCAGATCGCAGTGGCTACTAATTGCCTCAGGTGGTGGGGGAGACCAGCGGGATGAGGGGGAGGGAACCACCGGTCATCCACCGAGTCGAAACGTTCGCACCTGCGTCGCGCGTGGGAAACTTTCAGTTGTCAGCTAGCTACTCCGAAGGAGGTCGGCTTCATTCCTGAGAACCGAGACACCGTCGTTTGGTTGCATCAATCCATGAGCAGAAAGTGGGCCAGCGCAGACCGAGTCCGCCTCGGGATCGCGACGACGAGGAAACACGAGGTTGGGGGGCAAATCGGTGTCGCGTTTTCATGCACCCAGACATACCTGGCGACTAGTCCTGTCACCCTTGGTTCTCAGGGTGGCAACTGCACTGGCCGCTCGCTGACGAGCGTTCGTGCTTGATCGCGATTCAGTGTTCGTAAGCTCCCGACACGATCTCGGCTCGCGCACGAACAATCGCGAACAATGAAGCCGATCCTGTTGTTCACTAGTGTCGATGCTTCGCCACACTGTCAGCGCCGCGCTGATGATTCTCGCGCTCGGGTGCGGCTCGAGCTCGACCACCGAGCCTGCCGCTTCGGGTAGTGGCTCGGGCTCTGCCTATTCGACACCCGGTCACAAGCCGGCAACTGCGCGCCGGCCGTCGCCGCCACAGAACATCGACAAGACGGCACTCGCGATCGGGGCAACCGCACCGGCGATCGATCTGGTCAATGCCGCGACCGGCGCGCAATGGACGCTCGCGGAGGCGCTGGCGAAACACGCGCGCGTGATCCTCGTCTTCTACCGCGGAGACTGGTGACCACACTGCCGCAGGCAACTCGGTGAGTTGCAATCGAACCTCGGCGAGCTGGCGAAGCGCGACATCGGCCTCGTCGCGATCTCGGTCGACGATGTCGCGCCGGGCAAGGCGCTCGCGGCCAAGCTCGGCCTGACCTTCCCGGTGCTCGCCGATCCGAAGGCGACGGCGCTGAAGGCGTTCGGCATCTTCGATGCGGAGACCGAGATCGCGTGGCCGTCGATCTTCGTGGTGTCGCGCGATGGCAAGGTCGTGCATCGCTGGCTCGCGGATACGTTCAGCGAGCGAATCGTCACCGCCGACGTAATGAAGGCGCTCGACACGCCGTGATGGTTCGTCGTCTTGACGCGCGACGCGTTCTCGACGCTCGAAAATTGACCGCAAAGACGCAAAGACGCAGCCGATCGGGCGGGAACGTTGCGACGCTGATCACGCGACGGCGCCGTCGAGGATCGTCAGGCGGCGCGCGTCGAGATCGAGCTCGCACGCCGCACCGAACGGAACGGCTTCGTTGCGATCTCCGTGACCGACCGGCGCGCCGAACGCGTGCGGCTTGCCGAACGCGTCGAGGCGCTCGCTGATCGTGCGTTGCGCGGCGTCGTCCGGATCCGGCTCGCCGGTCGGGGGATTCGGATCGATACAACGCGTGAGATCGCCGAGCAACACGGCGCGCGTATCGCGCAGTGCGCCGGTCGCGGCGAGCTGCGTGAGGTAGCGGTCGAGCTCGTACGGCTTCTCCCCGATTTCCTCGAACAGCGCGATCGCGCCGGCGAGCGGCAGCGGCCAGCGCGTACCGACGAGCATCGACGCCATCGTCAGGTTTGCGGGGATCAACGCGCCGCGATGCGTGCCGGTGCCTCGCGCGTCCAGGGCCCACGGCTGGTGACCGAGTGGCGCGGGATCGGTGAGCATCGCGATCAAGCGCGCGGCGTCAGAGGCCGGCAGGTTGCCGAGCTGCACGACCATCGGCCCGTGGATGCCGCGCACGCCGGCGGCGTGGGCCCACGCGAGCAACGCGGTGGCATCGGAGAAGCCGACGATCGGTTTCGGATCGCGTTGCAGATCGCTCGCGTCGAGGCGATCGAGGATGCGCGCGATGCCATAGCCGCCGCGCGCGAGCACGATCGCGCGGACGTCCGGATCGCGGATCATCGCCATCAGCTCGCCTGCGCGCTGGTCGTCGGGCGCCGCCAGATAGCTCGCCAGGTCAACTGGACGAGGCGACGTCAGCGTCGGCGCGAGCTGGAGCTTGAAGGCGCTCAGCCGATCGAGGCCGCGCTGGAGCTGCGCCTGTGATGCGGTCTTCACCGGCCCCGCCGGCGCGCAGATCCCGATCGACTGACCGAGCGCGATCCGCGGCGGCGCGGCGGCGTGCGTCACCGGCGCTTCTTTCGCTTCTTCGTCGGACCGCTGCCCTTGGGCTTCTTGTCGTCGCCTACCGCCCCGATCGGGCCGCTCTCCCCGGCGGACGTCTCGTCATCGCCTTCGTCGTCGACGGAATTCGATGCCGAGAACATCGAGACGTCGACGCCGAGCGCGGCAGGATCGACGGCATCCATCACCGACGTGCGCATGCCGTCGTCGATGATCGCGTGCTCGCCGGTGGTGCGTGTCAGCTGTTCGATGTCATCGCCGCGCGTCAGCTGCGCGAGCAGATCTTGATCGACCGCGTTCATCACGGTGGTCGAGCTCCCACCACGCGATGGCGCGCCGGCCGGATCGAACACGGTGCCGGGGATCGTGGTCGTCGGCGGCGCGTTGCCGGGCGGCGGGACCTGCAGCGTGCCGGGGATCGTGTGGATGGGAAACGCCACCGCCGGCGTTGGCGCGGCCGGGGTTGGCGCATATTCCATGGCCGGCGTGATCTCTGGCCTGGTGCCGGCGGGCGCGAACGCAGGAGCAGCCATCGCAGCGAGTGCCGAGGCCGGGCTCGACTCAGGGACCGTCTGCGTCCGCGGGCGAACGGTGACGGGCTTCGATCGCTCGGGAGCCGCCGGCTCGTCCTGTGCGCGGTCCTTCCACCATCCGGCGAGCTGTTCGGTCGCGAGCGCCGGCTTGACTCGCATGCCAGGCGCGATCTCGGAGCCGCCGACCTGTTCGTGGATCTCGTCGACGACGGCGTCGAACACCAGCCCATCGTCGGTGGCGATCGAGACCGCGGTGCCGATGGGCATCGGCGTCGGATGCTCGAGGTAGCCGGTGGTTGGCCGCACCTGCGAGAGCTTGATCCGGCGGCCGAGCGAGAGCCCGCGATAGGTCAGATCGACGAACGTTTCCGTCATGTCGGCCCGAGCATAACGCAGGGACCGATGTACATACTCCGCCCGTGGGCCTGCTCGATCGCCTTCGACGTCTTTCACAGGATGTCGCTTCGCTGCGCGGCCCGATCCCCGATGACGATATCGGCGGCCGGACGCAGGCGCTGGTCGTCCGCGGCAACGAGTTCGGCTACGACGAGTTCGGGCTGTCGCGCGAGTCGTTCAAGAGCGCCGCGAAGGTCGCGCGGTGGCTGTACCGCAGCTACTTTCGCGCCAGCGCGTTCGGCATCGAGCACATCCCGCCAACCGGGCGCGTGATCTTCGTCAGTAATCACTCGGGCCAGCTGCCGTTCGACGGGCTCGTGATCGCCTCGGCCGCATTTCTCGAGCCTGCCCAACCTCGCCTCGTACGCTCGATGCTCGAGTACTTCGTGCCGACGGTGCCGTTCGCGTCGTATCTGTTCGCGCGCTGGGGCCAGATCACCGGTACGCCGGAGAACTGCCGCCGCTTGCTCTCCGCCGAGGAGGCCGTGCTGGTGTTTCCCGAGGGTGCGCGCGGGATCTCCAAGCCGTTCTCGCAGCGCTATCAGCTCGCGGAGTTCGGCACGGGCTTCATGCGGCTCGCCCTCGAGATGGGGGCCCCGGTGATTCCGGTCGCGGTGATCGGCGCCGAGGAGCAAGCACCGGCCGTCAACATCAAGCCGCTCGCGCGCCTGTTGCGCACGCCGAGCTTCCCGATCGTCCCGTACCCGCCGTTCTTCCCGCTGGTGCCCCTACCGGTCAAGTACCGCGTCTACTTCGGCGAGCCGATGTCGTTCACCGGCGATGCCGACGATGACGACGACGTGCTCGACGACAAGGTGAAGGTGGTGCGCAACCGGATCCAGTCGATGATCCACCTCGGTCTGCGCGAGCGCGAACATGTCTTCTGGTAAACCGAGTGGAACACGATGACGAGTGGAGCACGATGACGCGCAAGGTCGTCATCACCGGCATCTCCGGCCGGCTCGGCCGCATCGTCGCGCGCCGGCTGCATCACGATCTCGACTGGCAGATCGTCGGCCTCGATCGGCGCCCGATGCAGGGTCGCCCGAAGGACATCGAGCTTCACCAGGTCGACCTGCGCAGCAAGAAGGCGCGCGACGTGTTCCGCGCCGGCGATGTCGACGCGCTGATCCACCTCGGCGTGATGCACGATCCTCGCGCGCGTCCCGCCGAGCTGTACTCGTGGAACATCACCGGCACCACGAAGATCCTCGAGTACTGCCAGGCCTATAACGTGCCGAAGGTCGTGCTGGTGTCGAGCGCGAACGTCTACGGGCCGCGCCCCGACAACCCGCAGTTCCTCACCGAGGACGCACCGCTGCTCGCCGCGCAACGCTTCCCGCAGATGCGCGATCTGGTCGAGATCGATCACCTGGTGTCGACGTTTCTGTGGCGCGCCCAAGGCGTCGAGACGGTGATCCTGCGCCCGGTGCACATCGTCGGGCCGGTGCACAACGCGCCCTCCAATTACCTACGCATCGAGCGCCCGCCGATCTTGCTCGGGTTCGATCCGATGGTGCAGCTGATCCACGTGCAGGATGTCGCCGAGTGCATCGCCCTCGCACTGCAACCCGGCCGGCGCGGCATCTACAACCTGGTCGGGCCCGGCGAGGTCCCGCTGTCGACGGTGCTCAAGGAGCTCGGTCGCGAGCCGGTCGCGATCCCGCATCCGTTCGCGAAGCCGATCCTCGGCATCGCGTTCCGGCTCGGCCTGTCGAGCTTCCCGGTCGCTGAGCTCGATTTCATTCGCTACGTCTGCATGGTCGATGGCCGCCGCGCGACCGCCGAGCTCGGGTTTCGCCCGCAGTTCGGGCTGCGCGACACGATCCACGCCGTCGACGAGCTCGCCTGACATGCCAGCGCGCGCGCCCCGCCTCGCACCTGGTCTCGTGCGTGGCCCCGACGATCGCGCGCGCTGCGCGTGGGGCGTGTCGACGCCGGACTACATCGCCTATCACGATGCCGAGTGGGGCTTCCCGGTGCGCGACGATCAGCACCTGTTCGAGAAGCTGTGCCTCGAGGGCTTTCAGGCCGGACTGTCGTGGCTGACGATCCTGCGCAAGCGCCAGGCGTTTCGCGCCGGCTTCGCGAACTTCGAGATCGCGCGCGTCGCGAGGTTCACGGCGCGCGATGTCACGCGCCTCCTCGGTGACGCCGGCATCGTGCGACATCGCGGCAAGATCGAATCGACGATCAACAACGCGAAGCGCGCGCTCGAGCTGGTCGACGAATTCGGCACCCTCTCGACGTACGCGTGGACGTTCGAGCCG
>JACCYD010000117.1 GCA_013696695.1 Deltaproteobacteria bacterium
TCAGCAAGGAGTGCCTCGACAATCCGCTCGCGAAGGGCTGCTCGTAGGTTGACCCGCATCCTTTATACGGTCGTCGATTCGGTCGGCGAGGAACGGGCGGGCGTCGTCGCCCGCGTCGCGATCGACGCGATCGGGGTGCTGATCGTGCTCGCGACCTCACCCGCATCCGCGGAGGTCGCGGTGTCCACCTCCGGCGAGCTGACTGCGGCCATCGCGAACGCCGCGCCGGGCGACGAGATCGTCCTCGCAGACGGCACGTACGCACTGTCGGCGAACCTCTCGTGCTCGGCCGCCGGCACCGCCACGCAGCCGATCACGGTTCGTTCGGCGACCGCACTCGGAGCCCGGATCGACTTCGATACCGACGAGGGCTTCAAGGTCACCGGCGCGCACTGGCACTTCGAGGGCCTCGACGTCCACGGCACGTGCGCCGACGACAACACGTGCGAGCACGCGTTTCACGTCAGCGGTGCGGCCGACGGCTTCGTGCTGCGCGACTCGCGAGTGGTCGACTTCAACGCGCAGCTCAAGGTCAACGCATCGCAGATCAACGGCACGTTCGTGACGCCGAACCAGGGCCTCGTCGAGAACTGCCACATCTTCGACACTCGCGGCCGCGACACCGGGAACCCGGTCACCAAGCTCAACATCGATACCGGCGACGACTGGGTGGTGCGCGGCAACGTCCTGCACGATGGCCACAAGCTCGGCGGCGACACCGTCTCGTACCTCGCGTTCATGAAGAGTGGCGGCAACCGCGGCTTGTTCGAGCGCAACCTGGTCGTGTGCTCGCTCGACACCACAGGTGGCATCCGGATCGGCCTGTCGTTCGGTGGAGGGGGCACGGCACCGCAGTTCTGCTCGCCCGCGTTCGATGCCAACACGCCGTGCGCGATCGAGCACGAGGGCGGCACGATCCGGAACAACATCATCGCGAGCTGCAGCGACGTCGGCATCTACGTCAACCGCGGCCACGATTCGCACGTGCTCTTCAACACGATCGTCGACACCGCCGGCGTCGACTTCCGCTTCGACACGACGACCGGCGAGGCCGTCGGAAATCTGTTGAGCGGCGCGATCCAGCCCCGCGATGACGGCACCGTGACCGCGAGTGGCAACCTCTCCAACATCGACCTCGCGAGGTTCCAGACCTGGTACGCCGATCCTGCCGCGGGCGATCTGATGAACCGGCGATGTCGCCGAGCTGATCGGCACCGCACCCGCACGCGCCGATGTCACCGATGATTACTGCACGCAAGCCCGTCCGGTCGGCGCACTGACGATGGGCGCCATCGAGCACTCGGCCGGCGACTGCGTCACTACCATGCCGCCGGTGGATCCGGATCCTGATCCACCACCGGGCGATCCCGATCCGAGCGCGGGCTGCTGCCGATCGGCATCGCCGGGTGGCACCTCGCTGCTCGTGCTCGTCGCGCTCGCTTCGCTCCGTCGACGACGACGCTGACGATTCACGCCCTGGAGTCGGCTGCGCCCGCGCCAGTGATCGCGAAACTTGAGCTCTGGGCGTCCTGTGCGCTCGCGCGCGTGTGTCACAGCCGCACACAGCTGTTGCGCAATTTCACAGGATTGCGGCACCCATCTGCATACAGGCTCGCCAGTGGCGTCCAACCTGAGGCGAAAGGTGCCGCTCATGCGATCCAAACATTGGCTGTTGTCGCTCTTCCTCGCCGGGTGCAGCCCGGTCGTCGTCTCGTCGCCGCCTCCCCGGTACCCGCAGCAGCGGCCCGTGTACACGGAGCCGCAGCCCGAGCCACCGACGCAGCCCCAACCCTACGTTCCGCCCGTCGTCGATGATCAATACACCGACGAGGACGAGTACGAGCCGTCGATCGGTCCCGTCTACGTCGACGTCCAGTCCGAGCCCGAAGGCAGCTCGGTGCCATCGGTCGACGTCTTCTACGAGGAGCTCGATCCCTACGGCAGCTTTTACGATGACCCGACCTACGGCTGGGTGTTCGCGCCCTCGCAGCTGACGTATACGCCGTACACCAACGGCTACTGGAGGAACACGGACTACGGCTTCACGTGGGTGTCCCACGATCCCTTCGGCTGGGCGACGGACCACTACGGCCGGTGGGTGTGGGTCAACCGCTGGGTGTGGCGGCCGGACACGACGTGGGGACCGGCATGGGTGCAGTGGCGCGTCGGTGCAAACCACGTTGGTTGGTCGCCGATGGGCTACTCCGACGACGATTACGTCCCCGACGATCAGTGGCGATTCGTCGCCACCAACGAGCTGACCAGCCGCGATGTCAACCGCCGCTACATCTCAGCAAACTTCCACGTCTACCTCCGCGACACGACGCCGATCCATCGGTTCAACCGGCACAACCG
>JACCYD010000126.1 GCA_013696695.1 Deltaproteobacteria bacterium
GGTCTTGCCGCTGCCGGGCGGGCCGATCACGGCGACGCTGCGCGGGCGCGGACCGCCGAGCAAGTAGGTCAGGCGCTCGCGGTACGGCGAGCGCGGCACGCCGAGCGCGACGCCCGCCGAGCTCAACCGATGCGTCTCGTCGACGGCGATCTGCTGCAGCACCTGGCCGGGGCGCGGCGAGAACGCGCCCGCTTTGGTGTCCTTCTTGCGCGACGGCAACATGTCGAGCAGCGACTTCGCCTCGGTCGAGAACGCGATCTGGATCAGCCGATCGCGGCCGTTCGACAGCAAGCCGCGGACGGCTTCCTCGTCCAGCGCCTTCCAGTGGTGCCGGAAGAACATGGTGGCGAGGTTGACGAGATCCGTGCGGTCGTCCGCGATGAACCACTCGAAGCGGCGCTCCGGGTGATAGCAGAACAAGATCTGGCGATCGGCGTCGATCCAGCGCGGCTCGACGATCAACGGCACCGTGCCGGTGACGCGGCCGTCGTCGAGCTTGAGGTCGAACGGCAGGCGCTCGAGCTCGGTGCCGAGCGGCAGCTGGAACAGCTCCTGATCGCGCGGCGGGGTCTCGCGCAGCACCTGGCGCAGCCGATCAATCATGCGCTCGCGAAGCTTGGTCTCGCCCTGACCCTGTTGATACGCGTACTGACCGACCGGGATCAGCGCGGTCCACTCCTCCGTGCCTTCCTTCTTGGCCTGGTAAACGCCGACGGTGAAGTGCGTCATCATGACTTCTTCTCCGCGAGCATCGCTTCGATCGCCTGCAGCGGCCGCTCCCACAGCCACAGCTTCTCGACGCCCTGGCCCTCCGGCTTCGCGAGCGCCGGCAACACGCGCGCGACCGCAGCCTCGGCGAGGCGCGCACCGAGCTCCTTGAACGGCACGTCGACCTCCTCGCCCTCGACGACCACGTGATCACCGTTGACGATCGCCTCGCGGAACGGCGTGCCGCGCGGTGACCGTGGCGACGGCGGGCCGGGCAGGGCGAGCCATTCGGCATCGACGAATTCGGCGCGCGGCTCGAGCAAGTCGACCCAGACGTGGCACGCCTCCCCGGCGAGGCCGTGGAAACGTTGCAGCCCGCCCTCGAGCCCGAGCAACAGGTCGGCGCCCTGACCGACGACGCGAACGAGGGCCGAGGTCGGCGTGTGGTTCGCGAGGCTATCGGTCGCCCACTCGAGATCGTGCGGCGGGCCCCAGCCGAGCCGATCCTTGGTGCAGTGCTTCCACCCCGGCTGGATCTCGCCCCACAGGTGCACCGAGGCGCGCCAGTGCTGGGCGGCCGCGGCGGTCATCACCAGCTTGACCCATGCGACCACCGCAGCGCGGGCGTCCGGCGAATGGACGAGCAGCGTCGCGCCGGGCCGCGCCGGGCGCAGGCCGGTGACCAACCAGAACAGATCGCGGCGGAACTGGTGGCGCTGCGAGATCGCGGCATCGATCAAGTCGACCGCGTCGATGTCGCGCGCGAGGGCTTCGAGGCACAGCTCCTCCGCGGTGCGCAGCTCGGCCTGTGCATCCACGCAGCGCATCCAGCGATCGAGCAGGCGGGCGTGCTCGGTCGAGATCCGTCCGATCTCGGAACCCGACATCGCCTTCGCCTCGGCGGTGGTCTTGCGCGCGGCGGTGGCGAGGGTCGCCTCGTGCTCGGCGATCTTCTCCTTCACGCCGATCGATGCCGGTAACGCGAGCTCGCGATCGGTGTCGCGGCGCAGCCCGCCGAGTGCGAGCGCGGAGCGAACGAGTCGGCGGCCGGTGGCTGCGGCGCGGCGCCACAACGTGACGTCGACGGCGCCGCGATCCTCGCTGATGCGCGAACCGGCCGGCCGCGCATCGCGGGTTCCCCCCGCGCCGTGGGACTCGTCGGCGGTACGCACGGTCAGCGTGCCGCCATGGCCTTCCGCGCCGGCCTTCGCGAGCAGCCGCGCGCACGGTGCGAGCACCGCGGCATCGAGGTGGCGTCGCAGTGCGCGGGCACCGAGCTCGGCGGAGAACCCGCGATCGGCGAGCGCTTCGAGGGCGGGCCGCGAGATGTCGAGGATCGCGCCACTCTGCGTGAAGCCGCGGCGCTCGGCGAGCCGGCCGATCGCGATCTCGGCGACCCGCGTGATCTCGTCGGGGCGCAGCGGATGGAACACCACGATCTGATCGAGGCGGTTGATCAGCTCCGGCCGGAACGCGCCGAGCACCGCATCGCGATAGCGGCGATCTTCGCGATTGTCTTCGTCGCCCGCTGCGATGCCGAGGCGGCCGCGCGCACCTCGCGTTCCGAGGTTCGACGTCAGCACGATGATGCTGTTGTGGAAGAACGTCGTGCGGCCACGGCCGTCGGTCAGCCGCGCCTCGCCGAGGACCTGCAGGAGCAGATCGAACACCGACGAGTGCGCCTTCTCGATCTCGTCGAGCAGCACGACGCCGAACGGCTGGCTGCGCACTGCTCCGGTCAACCGGCCATCGTCGTGGCTTCCCATCTCGGCACCACCGAACAACCGCTCGGCCGCATACGGGTCGGTGTACTCGCTCATGTCGAGCCGCACCATCCGATCGGGTGCACCGAACAGATACGCGGCGACGCTGCGCGCGAGCTCGGTCTTGCCGGTGCCGGTGGGCCCGACGAAGAGCAGCGACGCGAGCGGCTTGTCCGCGGGTTGCAACCGCGCCTTGGCGACCGCGATCGCGTCGGCGACGCGGCGCACCGCGGGCTCCTGACCGACCATGCGCCGGCGCAGTGCCGTGATCACGTCGTCGCGCGACAGGCCCTTGTCGTCGGAGAGCAGGGCGGTCGGAATGCCCGTCGATTGCGAGAACGCGACGAACAGCTCCGATTCGCCGAGCGTGGGCCCGACGCCGCGCGAATCGCGACCGGCATCGTGCGCGACGCGCAGCTCCTCGAGCAGCCGCACCGCCTTGCCGGGGAACGCGCGATACGGGAGGTACCGCTTCGCGAGCTCGACCGCCGTCGGCACCGCCTCGGGTGCGATCTGCGGGCGCTGCGGCTGCGTGCGCTTCCAGTATGCAGCCCACGCGTTGCATGCCGCGATCGTCGTCGGCACGTCGGTGGCTGGCACCGTGACGCGCAACATCGATCCGATCAGCGACACGTCGCGGCGCTCCGCGCGATCGAGCGCGACCGCCGTCAGCTCGCCGATCACGCGCACGCGGCCGTCGACCACGTGGCGGCGCATCGCGGCTCCGAGCTCGACGCCGCCTTCCGCGGGGCGGTCGGCGAACAGCGCGCCGAAATCGTCGAAGTAGAGGATCGCGTCGAGCGTCTCGGCCGCTGCGAGCACAGCAGCGATCCGTGCTTGCCACTCGCCGAGGCCGCTCGCACCGGCGACGAGCTCGCTCGCA
>JACCYD010000132.1 GCA_013696695.1 Deltaproteobacteria bacterium
GGGACATGGCGATCGGCACCGCGCGGATGGCGAGCCTGTGCTTGCCGAACGCGAAGCTGCACGTCGGAATGCGCTGGGATGACAACCCTGCGTTCGTCGCGGAGCTCGCGGATCCCGCGCGGCCGCCGGTGTTGCTGTATCCCGGACCCGGCGCGCGAGACATCCTCGCCGAGCCGCCGTCGGGGCCGGTCACGCTGGTCGTCGTCGACGGCACGTGGTCGCAAGCGAAGACGCTCGTGCGCGACAACCCGATCTTGCACGCGTTGCCGCGCTACGCGTTCGTGACGCCCGAGCCGTCGCACTATCGAATTCGCAAGGAGCCGCGCGACGAGTACTGCTCGACGATCGAAGCGTTGATGCACGCGCTCGGTGCGCTCGAGGGCGACCCGGCGAAGTTTCGTGCGCTGCTCGATCCATTTCACGCGATGGTCGACGCGCAGCTCGCCCATCAAGCCGCGGGTCCGGTGCGCCGGGTCCGGGTGGCGAAGCCCGTGGTGCCGGCGCGCGAGAAGTTACCGCCGGCGTTTCACGATCGGTTCGAGGATCTCGTGCTGGTCGTCGGCGAGGCGAACGCGTGGCCGTATCGCAACGACGCCGCCAAGCCGCCCGACGAGCTCGTCCACCTGGTCGCGCTGCGTCCCGCCACCGGCGAGCGGTTCGATCGGATCGCCGCACCCTCCGGGGAGATCGCACCATCGACCAGCTTCCATTGCGGCATCTCCGGCGACGAGCTCCTCGCAGGGGCGCCTCGCGACGAGGTGATGGCGGAATTCGCGCGGTGGTCGCGCCCCACCGACGTCACCGTCGCGTGGGGCTACTACTCGCCGGACCTGATCCTCGCCGCGGGCGCTGTCTTCGGCGAGCGGCTCGATCTGCGGTTCGAGTCGCAGCGGTTACTGCATCGCAAGCTCGGCTCGCTCGAAGCGTTCGCGTCGTCGATCGGACCGGCGGACACACATCCGCATCGTGCACACCGCAGACTCGCGGCGCTCGCGCAGATCGTCGGGTACTTGCGCGGACTCTAGACTCCGGCGGTTTCGTACCCGACAGGCACCCGACATCTGCCGGGGGTTGGGTCGAACCAGTGGGTTGACGTGCCCAACAAGTTCAATTCCGCTCTGACTCGATTGGCGCAGCTCGACAAGTCCGTGTTCGAACCGGCCCTTCGACACATCGTGTCGGTCGATGCCGGCGAGATGAACGTCGCCCGCGTGAGCTACTGGGGACTCTCGAGCGATCACTCGTCGATCACGTGCCAGGTGCTCTTCGAGAAGGCATCTGCGACCTACAGCAACGGACATGTGCTTCGGGCGACGGACTACCCGGGATACTTCCGGGCGCTCCTCGCGAACCCCGAGATCGTCGCAGACGACGCTTGGACAGATCCCCGCACGAGCGAGTTCGTCGACGCGTACTTTCGACCCTTCGGGATCCGCTCGATGCTCGACATCCCCGTGTGGCGACGCGGTGTGCTCGCCGGCGTGCTGTGCCACGAGCACGTCGGCCCGGCGCGCACGTGGGCTTCCGACGAACGCGCATTCGCCGCCGGTATCGCGAACATGATCTCGGTCGCGCTCGAGGCGGGTGATCGCCGCCGCGCCGAGGAAGGCTACACGCTGGTTGGTAGGGCGACGAACGACGTGCTCTGGGACTGGGACATGCAGCGCAACGTCATCGAGTGGAACGACGCGCTGTTCTCGGCGTTTAGATTCAGGCCCGACCAGGTCGCCGAGACCATCGAGTGGTGGCTCGAGCGCGTCAGCGCGGACGATCGAGTGCGCGTGAAACGCGACCTAAAACTCCTGATCGACTCCGGCGGAACCAGCTACTCCGACGAGTATCGTTTCGAGCGCGGTGACGGATCGATCGCGACCGTGATCGACCGTGGCACGATCGTTCGCGATGCGGACGGCGTCCCGGTTCGCATGGTCGGCAGCATGCTGGATATCTCCGACCGAATCGAGATGCAGGCGCGGCTCGCCCTCAGCGATCGGCTCGCCTCGATCGGCACCCTCGCTGCCGGAATCGCACACGAGATCAACAACCCGCTGACCTATGTCATGGCGAACATCGCGCTCGTGATCGACGACGTCGAGGCCGAGATCGTCGATCACCGCTCCGTTCAGGAGCTCCTCGGCGAGGCGCGAGACGGTGCGGACCGGATCCGGCAGATCGTGCGCGGGCTCCAGATGCTGTCGCGCCCCAACGAAGAGGAGATCCAGCACGTCGACGTCGCGGCCGTCTTCGAGTCCACCATCAAGATGGCGTCGAACGAGCTCCGGCATCGCGCGCAGCTGATCAGAGAATTCGGCGAGGTGCCCAAGGTTCGGATGAACAGCGCGCGCCTCGGCCAGGTCATGTTGAATCTGCTGGTCAACGCGGCTCACTCGATCAAGGTGGGCAACGCGAGCCTTCATCAGATCCGCGTCAGGACGGCGACCGCGCCGAACGGCGACGCCGTGGTCGAGGTCCGCGACAGTGGATGCGGAATCCCGCGCGAGGTGCAGAGCCGGATCTTCGAGCCGTTCTTCACGACGAAGCCGATCGGCAGTGGGACCGGCCTCGGCCTCTCGCTGTGCCACTCGATCGTCGCCGCGGCAGGTGGAAAGATCGAGGTGTTCTCGGAGCCGGGGCAAGGCACGACGATGCGCGTGACGCTGCCGGCCGCTACGGAGGAGCCGGCGCCGCCGCAGAAGCTCTCCGCCGTACAAGGCCCGCGCCTTCGCGTGCTGGTCGTCGATGACGAACCCATGATCCGGCGCTGTGTGCAGCGCATGCTGGAGCCGCAGCACACGGTGGCGGTGGTCGAGAGCGGCGCGTCCGCGCTCGCCGAGATCGAGACCGGCAAGCACTACGACGTCGTGCTGTGCGATCTGATGATGCCGCGGATGACTGGCATCGAGCTCTACTCACAGCTGGTCGAGTCGAGCTCTTCGTTCGCGAACCGCATCGTCTTCATGACCGGTGGCGCGTTCGGCGACGACTCGGAACGGTTCGTCCAGTCGTGCGATCGCCCGATCGTCGGCAAGCCACTCGACCGTCGGATGCTCGAGCACGCCCTCGCATCCGTGATGCAAACCGGCGCTTAACCCAGTGCTCGATCGTGTCCGGCAGCTACCCGAGGTGGCTGACCAGTTCGACGTCGGCGAGCGCACTGCGCATCATCTATCTGCCGTGCCGGAACGTGCGACGCCTCGGTCACACGTACGTGAGGGACTTCCACCCACATCGACTCGGGCTTCACGGCCTGTCGATCCGGCCGAGTCACCAAGCATGCGCTTGCTCTTCGGTCTGGTGATTGCCCTCTCTGCCTGTGGTGATGCGGCTGCTCGCGAGCCAGAGCTGACGAAGCCGCCGGCACCGCGTCTCGCGGCAGACCCGCCGAGCGAACGGGTCAACCCGCGTCTGCTCCGTCGGTTCAAGCCGCTGAGCGCACCGGGCAAGGCGACACCGACCGAGGCCGCGCGGATCGAGCTCGGCAAGCAACTCCGCGACTCTCCCGCGACGGCAAGGTCTCGTGCAGCTCGTGTCACCAGCTCGGAAGCGGGGGCGCCGATGGGCGCACCGTCTCGGTCGGCGTCGCCGGCAAGCAGGGGAACCGAAACGCACCGACCGTGTACAACGCCGCGCGTCACGTCGCGCAGTTCTGGGATGGCCGCGCTCCAACTCTCGAGAAGCAAGCGCGCGGTCCCCTCCTCGCAGACGGCGAGATGGGGATGCTCGACCCGCAGCGCGTGACCCGCGCTCTCCGCGACATTCCCGGGTACGCCGTCGCGTTCGCCGCGGCGTTTCCGGGTGTCGACAACGCCGTCGGCTTCGAGCGCGCGACCGAGGCCATGGCGTCCTTCGAAGCCACGCTCATCACGCCGGGTCGCTGGGATCGATTCCTGGCCGGCGACCCCGCGGCCTTGACGGCCCAGGAGCTCGACGGCCTTCGCGTCTTCGCGGATCTCGGGTGCGTGCAGTGCCACACCGGCGATCTGTTGGGTGGGCTGATGTTCCAGCGGACCGGTCTGATCGTGCCGTGGCCCAATCAGAAGGATCAGGGCCGCTTCGAGATCACCCGTGACGAAGCGGACCGCATGGTGTTCAAGGTGCCGAGCCTGCGCAACGTCGCGCTGACCGGGCCGTACTTCCACGACGGCTCGATCGCCGATCTCGGTGAGGCCATCAAGATGATGGGCACCCACCAGCTCGGCATCGAGATCAGCGATGCCGAAGTGGCGTCGATCCGGGCGTGGTTCGAAACCCTGACCGGCGAGCCCGCGAGCCGCGACATCAAGCCCCCGACGCTGCCGAAC
>JACCYD010000146.1 GCA_013696695.1 Deltaproteobacteria bacterium
GCTCGAGGCCGGCGCGATCGTCGAACAAGGCCGCCACGACCAGTTGCTCGTGCGCGGTGGCCACTACGCGGCGCTGTGGGCACATCAGTCGGGCGGCTTCCTGCAGGAGCTCGCCGATCCCGATCGCGCGGTCGTGCTCGAAGACGCTGCGGTGTGAGCTCGGGCCGCGATCCGGTAGCGACCAGACCGCGTGATCGGCGATCGCCAAGGCTGACCTCACATTCGTTCGGGCTCACGAACCAGCACCGCGCGCCTGGCGCGAGGCGTGCGGGAATGTCGCAGCGCGGAGCGTAAAACCCACGGGCTCACTGTCACGCCGGGAGATGCTGTTCGGTTCCGCCGCGGGTCTGGCCACCTTGGCCTCCGGCCGCACGGGGTTCAGTCGAAGACGGGCGCGGTTCGCGGCTCGGGCATCGACTTGCGGGCCTGCGTGCTGACTCGATAGGCGGCGCTGCGCGCGCGCATGATGTCGCCGAGCGGCCGCAGATCTTCGCGCGCGTGCCATGGATCGAAGCCGAGCTGCTCGACCAGCTCGCCGACCTTGATGCCCCGCGGCGAGGTCGGGTCCTGGACCGGCAGCGTCAGCTTGGCGACGGTGACCCACGGCGAATCCCACTCCACCGTCGCGTCCTCGATCGGAGTCGTCACCGGATCGCGGTAGAAGCGCACCTGGAAGTCATAGATCACCGCGCGCTCGCGCAAGCGTGCGGCGAGCTCGTCGCCGAGGTGCGTCGCAGTGCCGACCTTGATCGGCGCGGCCGGATCGCGCGCGGTGAACGTGAACTGCACCGCGTACGGCCCGTACTTGATCGGTAGCGCGCTGTAGAACGACGTCGCGGCGAGGGCCGATTGTGGCGCCTTGAGCCCGGCGAGCGCGCGGCGGATCAGCTTGATGCCCCCGATCGGTCCGAGGCTGCCCATCAAGCGCAACGGGAGCAACGCGGGCGTCGAGCTCGCACGCACGATCGCCATGAATTGGTGAGCATTTCGCATCGGCACCACCGAGCTGCGGATCGCGAGGAAGTCCTGTGTGGTCTCGTCCTCGAGGCCCTCGATCACCTTCTTGCCGTCGACGCCGAACACCTTGACCGCCAGGCCGCGAACATCGAGCTTGCGATCCGATTGCCGGCGCGCGGCGCCGTTCGAGAACCGCGCGACCGCCCGGTACACCTTCGGCGTCGCGAACATCCCGACGCGTGCGTCTTCCGGCGCATCGGCGATGATCTCGAATTCGGCCTCGACGCCGAGGTTTGCCTTCGAGTGCAAGGCGCGATCTAGCGAGCCGCCGTGAGCGCGCTTGCTCTGCACCCCACCGAGGTACGTGGCGTAACGCTCGAAGCGTTCGGCTTCGTCAGCGGCAATGGTTTCTTCCCAGTCCGTAGCTGGCATGGCGGCACTGTACGCGTCAGCGGGCGGGTTCGAACGCGCTGACCCGCGCGATCAGCTCCTCGAGTGCCAGCGATCCGGGCGCCGTGCGCGCACGCGCAGCCTCGGCGACCACGCCCTGGAGCGCTTCGTTGACCGGCGTCGACACACCGTGCAGTCGGCCGAGCATCGCGATCTCGCCGTTGAGGTAATCGGTCTCGAGCGTCGACGCGCCACGCGCGAGGCTCTGCCACGTCGAGCCACCTTGCCGCGACGCACCGGCGATCGGCTTCGACTCGAAGCCGACACGGCGCGCCGCATCTTCAGCCTCGGTGGTGCACGACAGTCCGGCCTCGACGAAGCACGCGCGGGCCTCGCGGCGGGCACGCTCGGCAAGATCGGAACGACGGGCCGCCGGTCCGCACAACGCCTCCGCGCCGTTGGCCAGGTTCGACAGCAGCTTGCCGCGCTTCCACTTCATGATGTTCGTGCGCACCTCGCACGCGAACCCCGCGACGATGAGCTCCCCGGCGATCTCGTCCGCGTGTCCACCGCTCCCGTCGGGGTAGCGACCGAGATCGATCGCACCCGGCACCGGCGTCGCCCACATCTGCACGACGCCGGGCGAGAGATAGGTCGCGGGCAGCATCACGCAGCCGCCGTACACCTCGCGGGCGTAGCGCAGCGCGATCCGCTCGGCCTCGACACCGTTCGTCAAGCACACGATCGGCACGTGCGGGGGCGCGGCGAGCTCCCGGAGCGCGGCAGCCGCGTCCTGCGTCTTGACCGCGAGCAGGATGACGTCATCGGCGCGCCAGTCCGAGACGTGCTCCGCGACCACGGGCTGCACGACGAAGGTCTCGTCGGGGGACTCGACGCGCAGGCCGTTCGTGCGGATCGCAGCGAGGTGCGCGCCGCGCGCGATCAGCACGACCTCGCGCCGCGCTCGCGCGAGCAGGGCGCCGACGACGCCGCCGATCGCGCCGGCACCGAGGATGACGAGCCGCATCAGCGTTGCCCGTGCGCGAGTGCGATCGCCTCGACGCTGCGGCGCACATCATCGTCGTCGGTGGACCAGTTCGACAGCGAGATCCGCATCCCCGCGATGCCACGCCACGTCGTGATCGTCGGATAGCAGACGCCGCTCGCGATCACCTTCGTCGTCACCGCGCGTGTGTGCGCGTCGTCGTCGCGACCCGCCGGATCGCGAAACCGCACGACCAGCTGGTTGAGCGCGACCTCGTTCATGACCTCGACACCATCGATCGCCGACAGGT
>JACCYD010000153.1 GCA_013696695.1 Deltaproteobacteria bacterium
GGCCGGGGAACAGCGCGGTCCCGCCGACCGCGCCACCGATGCCACCGGCAACGGCTCCAACGCCGCCTCCGACCAGGGCGCCGGTGGTACCCGCGTTCTGCCCGGCAGCGTTGATCTTGCCGAAGTCGACGCCGCCGTTCACGTTGGCGAGGTTGTCGAAGGAAAGGGTCTCGAAGCTCGTGATGTCGATGTTCTGAGTCATGGTGTGTTCTCCTGACGAACCCAATGTGCAGCGCGAATGCCAATCTCATCGACGAGTGAGCACGCGCGGTTAGCTCGACATGCGCAACTCTCGCTCGCGTCCTCGAGGAAACAAGTTGTCTCTCGCGATCGGCAACACCGTGCAGCAGATCGCAAGGTCGGCAAACGATCTCGCAAGCATGAGCCTCGGCACGCAGACTGCTGGTGCAGTGAGGGATGAGAGGCGTGCTCAAGCTGTTGCTCGCGACCGGCCTCGCAGGATGCGGGTTCTCTGGGTATCTGCTCTATCACGACGTGTTCGTCGTCCACGAGCCGGTGGTCGGTAGCGCGCTGATCTACGGCGGCTGCATGTTGCTGGTGCTCGGCACGTCGCTCGGCCTCGTGCGATCGCGGTCGGTGCTCGGCGACAATTTTCCCGGGTAGCGGGTTCGGCCGGACAACACGATTCAGCGCCGCAGCCGGCCGAAGAACTCGCGCGCGACATCGGTCTTCGGCTCGTCGATCACCTGTTTCGGCGTGCCGTCCTCGGCGATGTGGCCGCGATCGATCACCCACACGCGGGTGGCGATGTCGCTCGCGAACTGCATCTCGTGCGTGACGACGAGCATGGTCATGCCGCCGGCGCGGAGATCCTTGATCACGGCCATCACCTCGTCGCGCATTTCGGGATCGAGCGCGCTGGTCGGCTCGTCAAACAGCATCACCTCGGGCTTCATCGCCAGCGCGCGCGCGATCGCCACGCGTTGTTGCTGGCCACCGGAGAGCTCGTGCGGGAAGGCGCCACCGCGATCGCCGAGGCCGACTCGCTCGAGGAGCTCGAGAGCATGCTTCTCGGCCTCGGCGTTGCCGGTGCGCTTCACGACCTGCGGCGCGAGCGTGATGTTGGCGAGCGCGGTGAGGTGCGGGAACAGATTGAACTGCTGGAACACCATGCCGACGCGAGAGCGCAACGAGCGCAGCGCGGGATCGCCGTTGCGCATGCCGGGGATCAACTTCGCACCGGCGATCTCGACGAAGCCGGCATCGAACTTCTCGAGATAGTTGAGGCAGCGCAGCAGGGTCGATTTGCCGCCACCCGACGGGCCCACGATCGCGATCGTCTCGCCCTTCGTGACCTCGGCGGAGACGTTCTCGAGCACGCGGCGATCGCCGTGACGCTTAGAGAGCGTGTGGACGCTGATCACGCGCCAGCCTCCTCTCGAGTCGACGCGCCAGCTCCGACAACGGGAAGCTGAGCAGCAAGTACAACGCCGCGCACAGCAGGCCCGGGATCACGTAGCTGCGCATCTCGAGCGCAGCCATCTGCATGCGCTTCGTCAGCTCGATGGCCGCGATCGTCGACACCAGCGACGAATCCTTGAGTAGCGCGACGAAGTCGTTGGTCATCGGCGGCAAGGCGAGGCGAAACGCCTGCGGCACCATGATGTGGCGCAGGGTCTGAAACGGCCCCATGCCGAGTGCCCGCGACGCCTCGGACTGACCGCGCGGGATCGCGAGCAGCGCACCGCGATAGACCTCGGCCTCGTACGCGGCGTAGTTGAGGCCAAGCCCGATCACGCCGGCCTGGATCGGTCCGAAGTTGATGTAATCGCCGATCCCGTAATAGAGGACGAACAGCTGCAGCAGCACCGGCGTGCCGCGAAACAGCTCGATATACATGCGCGCCGCCGTGCTGGCGAACGGCCCGCCGTAGACGCGCCCGATCGCGAGCAGCACGCCGAGCGGAACCGCGATCAGGAACGCGAGCACGGACAGCACGAGCGTCAGCCACGCCGCCTCGAGGAAGTTGCGCACCATGTCCCAATCGAACCCGCGCGGCGCCGGCGCGACGCTGTCGCTGATCGCCTCGGTCTGGCGGTGGTCCCACAGCTTCCACTTGGTCAGGATCTTCTCGAGCTCGCCATCCTTCTTCATCGCCGCGAGCGCGCCATCCAGCGCGGCCTTGAGCTCGACATCGTTCTTGCGAATGCCGATCGCGTACGCGCCGCGCGCGACGTCGTACGGCAGGCAGTGCACGCGGTCGCGCTTGCAGCCGTAGCGATCGGCGATGATGTTGTCGAGCAAGACGCCATCGACGCGCCCGAGCTCGAGATCGATGTACGGCTCCTCGTTGCCTTCGTACGGCGCGAGTGTCAGCGGCAACATGCCGATGATGTCGAACGCGTAGGTCTGGTTGAGCGTGCCGACCCGCCGCCCCGCGAGATCGAAGATCGACATGTACGGATCACCTTTGCGAACCGCCAGCGTCTCCGCGTAGATGAAGTACGGGTCGGATAACAGGATCTGATCGCGCCGTTCCTGGGTCGCCTCGAGCCCGTTGATCACGATGTCGAAGTCGCCGCGCTGCAGCGACGGCACCAGCTGAGACCAGGTGTGCTGGACCATCTGGTGCTTGACCCCGAGCCGCCGGCTCAAGGCATCCATGATGTCGACCTCGAACCCGATCAGCTTGGTGGTGTCGGTGGGGTCCTCGAACACGAATGGCTCGCCGCCGGCGCGATCGGCCCCCCACCGGATCTCGCCGCGTTGCTGGATTCCCGCATACGTCTGGCCCGGCGCGTCAGTCCCGCCGCCGCAGGCACACACGCAGCCCAGCACGACGATCGCGAGCAGCCAGACGCGCACCGCGGCAGTATGCCAACATCAGGGCATGGACCTGGGACGCATGCTCGACAAATGCGTTCGCGATCAGTGGTCGATCGACGACCTCGACTGGTCGATTCCGCCGCCCACCCTGCCCCGCGACAAGGAAGAGGCGGTCGTCCAGGCGTTCATCGACATGACCGGCATCGAGCAGCTCGCCGGCGCGCTGTTCGAGGTCCAGCGCGAGAAGACCACCGATCCGACGCTGCGAAAGATCTTCTCGACGTTCGTTGCCGACGAGAAGCGCCACTCGGCCACCGCCGCACGACTCGCGAAGCACTACGACGTCCATCACTACCGCGACTACAAGGAGAGCGAGGCGCTCACCGTGTTCCGCCCGCACTTCCTGCGGCTGGTGCAGAACACGTCGCCCGAGATCGCGAACGCGTACATCACGTCGGGCGAGCTGATCCTCGACGTTGCCCTGCTTCGCTCTCTCGACGATTACGTCGCCGACGACATGAGCCATCGCGCGATGCATCTGATCAATCGCGATGAATCGCGGCACATCGCGATCGACTTTCACATGACCGAGCTTTACTGCTCGGACGAATACCTCGCCGAGATCCGCCGCCGCCCCCGCCCCTCACTGCGCGAGATCGCGCGGCTGACGCGCAACGTCGCGACGATGATGTTCTACGTCCGACCGTTCCTCCAGCAAGTCTTCCTCACGCCAATGGACCGCACCGATCCGAGCGGCCGCCGGATCCAGGAGGCGTTCAAGCGCATCCAGCTCGTGCTGCGCAAGCCCACGGTCGCCCGCAGTCCGTTCTCGAAGATGATGCTCGGGCTGCAGGACCTCTACAACCGCCCGGTGATCGGCAAGCTGTTCGGCGGCATCCTGCTGCGCGCCCTCGGCGCCGAGGATCGAGCCGCCCGGATCTTGTTCACGCCCGCCGAGCTCGCGCGCACGCAGCAGATGTCCTTCGAGGAGCTCGCCGAGGAAGCGGTCGCGTTCAAGTACGTCGCCGAATCGTAGGCGCCGCGTGGTCTAATTTGGTCACACGTGCTGAACTACAATCACCTCCACTACTTTCACGTCGCAGCCACGGAGGGGTCGCTGGTCAAGGCCTCGGCGAAACTTGGCGTCACTGCATCGACGGTCAGCGAGCAGCTACGCGCTCTCGAACGTGCGACTCGAAAGACGTTGTTCGAGCGCAGCACCGCAGGTCTGCGCCTGACGGCTGCGGGCCAGACAGTGTACGAGCATACGACCGCCATCTTTCGCTCGGGCGAACGCCTCGAGCAGGTGCTCGCGGATAAGCCCGATGACGCCCCCATGTCGCTGCGCGTAGGGACGAGCGGAGCCGTCGCGCGCGCGACGTCAACAGACTTTCTCGTTCCATTGTTCGCGCTCGATGGTTGCACGCCCGTCATCAGGATCGGCGACACCGTGGACTTGCTCCGTGACCTGCGTGGAAACGAGCTAGATCTCGTGCTCTGCGAAACAGAGCCGGCAAAGGCCGCGCTCGACGGCCTTCAACATGCGGTCATCGATCGCATCCCACTCGTCGCGATCGTCGCAGTGGATCGCAAGTTTCGGCCGGACTGGGAAGACCTCGGCCTGATCCAGTACCGAACATCTTCCAACTTCTATTGGGAGGTGGCGCGCTTCCTCGAAGCGCAGAACCTGAGGCCAGAGATCGTCGGCGAGGCCGATGACCCTTTCCTCATGGTCGAGGCGGTCGCACACGGTGGTCACGTCGCGATCGTCCCGACGTCCGTCGCGCGCGATGCGATCTTGACGGGTCGCGTACGGGTCCTGAACAAGCTCGACTCGGCACACGCCGGTGTCCACGCTCTGTACCAGGATGGGAGCGCGGCCGAGGTGGTGCACCACGCGATCGAGCGACTGATCGCTGCGACGACATCGTAACTCGTTGTTCCGTGCGCGGCAGCGCTCACCCCGTGCGGTTCTGACACGGGCACTTGGTAGAAACCGCGTATTGTCATTCGGTTTCGGGCAAGACAGACTGACTCGCGAGCCACCGGCTGCCCAGGAGTTTTGCACGTGACCAGTAGCAACGCTGCCATGACGTCGATGGTGGGCGGAGGCGGTGGGTCCATCGAACTGTTGGTCCCCGAGGATGTCCTCGGCATCGGAGCCGGGGAGGACCTCCTCATCGTCGATGATAGCGAGACGAACCTGATCGCGTATGAAGCGGCGCTCGAGCCGCTTGGTCAAAAGCTCGTGCTCGCCCGCTCCGGGACGGAAGCCCTTGGCAAGTTGCTCGATCGCGACTTCGCCCTGGTGCTCCTCGATCTCTCGATGCCCGGCATGAGTGGGATCGAGACAGCCCGGATGGTTCGCTCACGTCCGCGTAGCAAGGGGACACCGATTCTGTTCATCAGCGGTGCCTCTCCGTCGACCGAGACGATGCTCGAAGCGTTCGAGGTTGGCGCGCTGGATTTCATCTCGAAGCCGATCGTGCCCGAGGTACTTCGAGCGAAGGTGTCGGTGTACTTGCGCCTGCAAGAGCGCACGCAGCAGCTCCTGCATAAAGCCACGCTCTTGCGCGATGCGTATGCTCGTCTCGAGCGCAAAGCATCTGCGGAGCGCGAGCGCGATGACGCCACGGGTGCCGCAGTCCGCCTCGAAAAGCTGCAAGAGGCTACCGCAGCGCTCGCCGACAGCAGAACACCCGAGGAGGTGGCCGCGGTCGCTGTTCGATTGGGCACACTCGCTGTCGCAGCATCCAGCGCATGCATGTGGCTCACGCGCGACGATGGCTCACTCTCGGTCGCGGGCAACCACGGCGTCCCCGAGGAGTATCTGGAACGATGGCGATCGATTCCGGCGACCTCGAACATTGCTGCGATGCAGGTCGTTCGCCGGCGCCAATCGATCTGGGTCGAGAACGAGGAGGACTACGCGCGCGAAGCCCCCGATGCAATCGAGGCGGCACGCGCAGCGAATCGAGTGTCTCCGTTCGCAGCGCTTCCCCTCGTGCGCAAAGACCGAGGTATCGGCGTCATCGTCTTCTCCTATTCGGGGCCTCACGCCTTCACGAGCGACGAACGAAAGTTCTTGCTTGCGCTTGTGGGTGCGTGCGAACAGGCCCTCGAGAGAGCGCGGCTGAACGTGGCGGAGGCGAACGCGAGGCACGACGCCGAGCTTGCGAGCACCCGCAAGGATGAGTTTCTGGCGATGCTGGGTCACGAGCTCCGCAACCCACTCGCGGCCATGGTGATGGCGGTCGAGATGCTTCGCATGCGGGGAGCCACGGTCGAACGCGAGACATCAATCCTGCATCGTCAGCTCTCGCATCTCTCCTACATCGTCGACGATCTGCTGGATCTCGCGCGAATCACGCGCGGTGTCATCGCGCTTCGGCGCGAGCCGGTCGAGCTACACCACGCAGTTGCAAGCGCGGTCGAGACCGTGCAGCCGCACTTGCTTCGTCTTCGCCACGAACTGGTGGTGAGGGTCCCCGAGAATCTGGTGGTCGACGCGGATCGACATCGGCTTGGCCAGGTGATCTCGAATCTGCTCTCGAACGCCGTGAAGTACACACCTGCGGGTGGGCTGATCGAGCTCACTGCCGAAGGGCAGGGAGATTTCGTGACGATCGCCGTGCGCGACAACGGTCGTGGAATTCCGAGCGCACTGTTGTCGGATCTCTTCGAGCTGTTCGTCCAAGGAGAACGTGCGCCAGATCGCCGCGACGGTGGCTTGGGGATTGGATTGACGCTGGTGCGCTCCCTGATGCATCTGCACGGCGGTGGCGTCGCCGCACACAGCGATGGACCGGGGAAGGGTGCTGTTTTTACGCTCCGATGGCCGCGCGCCGTGACGCCATCGATGACGCGTAGGCTACCGCGGAGCTCGAAATCCGAGCTCCGAGCCGGCCAAGGGTTTCGTGTGTTGGTCGTCGACGATAACGAAGACTCGGCCGAGATGATCGGGGCCCTCCTGGAAACGATGGGGCACGTTGTCGAGATCGCGCATCGCGGAGACTCGGCCGTCGATGTCGCGAGGACATTCGCGCCTGACGTCGCCTTGCTCGACATCGGCCTTCCGGTACTCGACGGTTACGAAGTCGCGAGTCGGATACGCGAGATGCCCAATTGCACCGCGACCGTGCTCGTCGCCGTCACTGGATACGGACAGCCAGAAGACCGAGTACGTTCGCGACAGGCCGGCTTCGCACAGCATCTCGTCAAACCGATCGATCTTGAAATTCTACGGTCGGTGTTCGCCGAGCTCCGTCCAGACAACGTCAGCAGCTAGCCAACCGCACCTCGTGCTTCTGCCGAACCGTAAGCGCCGCATCGCACGCACGTTGTGAGACCGAACAGCCGCCTCGCGCGTTTGGGGCGCCGGAGGTCTCCGTGCAACAGGAACGAATTGGCGTCGTCCGGATCCCCGTGCTGAGAGTCCTTCTCTGTCTGTCCCTGTTCGCGTGCGCCGCTAGCTCTCCCAGCAAGAGCGTGCGCTACGACAGCCCACCCACCTCGGCGCTCGCGAATCGCCCGCAGGCCTGGCAGGACATCACCGTCACCAACCGCCGTTCCAACGACGACGGCGAGCAGCTCGTCACCGAGGCCTCGGTTCGCCACCGCACGCTCGCGAGCGCTCCTGGTGCCGCCGTCGACGTCGTCGGTACTGCCGTCGGTAGCCTGTTCTCCGGTCAGCAGGCACCTGGTCCGGTCAGCGCGCAGCCGCTCGGTGCCGCGAAGACCGACCCGGAGAAGCTCGTCGTCGAGGCCTGGATCGACATGCGCGTCGAGGATCCAGCACTGGCGACCGCCGCGATCCGCGCGCAGGTCGAGGCCGATGGCGGCCGCGTGATCTCGGAGAACGTGATCGGCCCGCAGAACAAGGCGAGCAGCGCTGCGATGGAGCTGCGCGTACCACCCGCGAAGGCAGCCGGGTTTCAGGTCTGGCTCGCCTCGAAGGGCCTGATCGAATCGCGCCGCGTGCTCGCCACGGATGTCGGCAAGCAGCTGTTCGATCAGGAGCTCGCGCTCAAGAACCTCGACGTCACGATGACGCGCCTGCAGAAGCTCGCCGAGAAGGACGCGTCGATGAAGGAGCTGATCGAGATCGAGAACGAGATGACGCGCGTCCGCGGTCAGATCGAGCGACTCAAGGGCGAGAACCGCTGGCTCCTCGATCGCGTGTCGTTCGCGACCATCACGCTGACGCTGTCGCGCGAGGGTGGTCCGGTCGAGTTCGCCCCGCACGCGCGGATCCATCCCGGCGTGCACCTCTCGACGTTGTCGCTCGTCGATCCCGGCGATCGCCAGCGTACCCGCGTCGGCGGTGGCGCGACCATCCACATCAAGCGCTGGCTGACGTTCGACTTCGACCTGTTCCCGCAGCGTGGCGAGGACAGTCGCGCCGTCGTCGGAACGTTCGGCAGCGCGCTGTACTCGAGCTTCCTCGGCGGTGGGCGCCGCGCATTCCTCAACCCGTATCTCGGCTATCGCTTCGGCGTCGGCTATCTCTCGGGCGACACCTCGGCCGTGCTCGGCGCCGAAGTCGGGCTCGAGCTCTACAAGCACAAATACGTCCAGATCGGCGTCGCGCTGCGGGCGCTCGCGTTCCTCCGCGAAGGCCGTGACACCGCCCTGCATGGTCAGTTCGGCTTCGAAGTCCCGTTCTGACGTCGTACACGAAGGCGTCGGTACGCGAAGCGGTCGGTACGCGAAGCGGTCGGTTACGTAGTCACAACGCACGGGCTGGGCGTGTGCTCGGATCTTGGTACGCAAAGACGCAAAGACACCAAGGTCAGATCAACGACAGGACTGGTCACTGAATGCGGACCGCAGAGTGATAGGGATGGTGGGTTGAAGGTCAGATCCACGACCGACTGGGAGCTCAGCGTGAGGGGAGTTGGATTGATGATCCAGATCCCCTTAGCGTCTTTGCGTACCAAAATCCGGGGCACACGCCGTGCCCGTGCGTTGCGACGACGCCTTCGCCTACCGACGCCTTCGCGTACCGACGCCTTCGCGTACCGAGGTTTACGGGCAGCTCGTGAACGGCACGCGATCCGCGCAGACGCAGAAGCTGCGGCACGCGAATGGCCCGACGCTGACCACCGGCGCACACGCGAACCCGGCGGTGCAGGCCGACTCGGCTGCCTCCGAGCAGTCCGTGGTGTCGACACACTCGACCGTGCACATCGCCGGCTGCGAGTTCGCGACGTTCAAGCACTGCCGCGACTCGCAGTCGAGCGCGGGCGATGCGATGACCGTCTCGTTCGACGGGATATCGCCGATATCGCAGACGCGACCGACGGCGCCGAGCGCGACCTGACCGTCGATCTGGCCGCCGCTGCCACCACCACACGCGACCAGCGCGATCGCGGTCCATCTCATGGGTGATTGTGTCCGCTGTGATCGTGGCCCGAGTGATCCCCGCCGGTGCCGTGATTCGACGGCGCAGCCGTGACGCCAGGCGCCGCCACGACGGGATAGTTCTTCTGGTGCCAGAGGTTGATGCCCTCGTCGAGGACGTACGCCTTCTTGTGACCGCGCTTGGCCAGCTCGTCGACGACGATGCCCGACAGGTGATGCGGGCACGCGCAGTATGCGAGCACGGCGACGTCCTTCGGGATGGCGTCGAGCTTCGGCAGCTCGTGATACGGGATCGAGACCGCGCCCGCGATGTGGACGCGCATCCAATCCGACGGTGGGCGCGCGTCGATGATGATCATCTTCTTGCCCGCGACGAGCTCGCGCGCGGCTTCGTCGACCGGCACGAACTTCTTGTCGCGTACCTTCCACACCGGATCCCCGCCCTTCGGGTTGATCACCAGCGGTTCCTTGCCCGTGGGTGCGGGCAGCAAGCTCGACACCGTCTGTCCGGTGCCGAGCGCGCGCACGTACGCGACCACGTCGTCGAGCTGCGCCGGCTTCATCACCGTGCCGAAGCCGAGCATCTTGGTGCCCGGGCGCCCCTTCTCGATCGCGTAGCGAATGAACGCATCGCTCGCGATCCGCTGCCACTGCACGTTCGCGAGGTGCATCGCTTCTCCGCGCACGGTGGTGTCGCCGTGGCAGGTCTTGCAGTACTCGTTGTAGAGCGCGGTGCCTCGCTCGGCCTGGCCCTTGCCGACCGGGGCGAGCGCGATCGCCGGCGGACCGTTCGAGCGGATGTACGCGACCATGCTGGCGATCTGATCGTCCGCGAGCGGACCGCCGAGCTTCTTCGAGTACGCCGGCATCGACGTGCCCGGGCGGCCGAGCGCGATCGACTTGGTGAGGAAGTCATCGGTCGCGGTCTCGAGGAACGTCTGATTGATCAGCGACGGTGCGTGATCGGCGACGTAGCCCTTGAGATCGAGCCCGTGACACGGCGCGCAGTACTTGTCGTAGGTCTGTTTACCGGTCGAGTGATCGACCTCCGAGACCGGCGGACGTAGCGGAGTGGGTTCGGGCCGGGCCGAGCCCGACTCGCAGCCAGGAGCTCCGGCCATGCCGGAGACGAACAACAGCGTGCAAAACCAACGCACGCCCCGGCTATACCACCACTACTGGTAATCGCGAACGACCGGACCACCACGACCGCGCGGGGCACCGCCACGCGATTCCCAGCGCCCCTCGACCCAGACGTGGCGGCGACCGCGGCGCTCCCAGCGACCCTGCACCCAGCGATGCCCGCCGCGTTCCCTCTCCCAGCGACCATCGGCCCAATGGTAACGCCCGCCGCGATGCGTCCACCGGCCTTCGATCCAGATGAACCCGGGGCGGGTCTCGACGACCACCGTCCGGGGCGGCGGCGGCTCCTCTTCGACCTCGACGACGGCGACCGGCGCCACGTGGACGTTGCCCCGCGTACGGACCACGCAGCCCGCAGCGGCGCCCGCGAGAATGGTGACGAGCAGAAAGCCAGTGAGCTTCTTCATGGGGTCCTCTTTTGGATAACGAGCAAGCGGTAGACTGCGGGGAACACCAGCGTATTCGAATGACTACCGGGCAGGCGCCAACGTTAAGCATGTGGAATCTGCGCCACAGTATGCCCCCGCCCGTCGCGATCGAGGGCGGTTTCGTGCTTCGGGGCAGCTTGCCCCTTGGGCTATCATCGGGACATGAGAGGGCCGGCGCTCGCCGCACTGATTTGCGCTGCCTGCAATGCAACGCTCGGCGGCAACCCCGCGGTGTCCGATGCGCCAGGCGATGACGATGCGGTCATCGAGCCGGATGGTCCCGGGCCCGATGCGCCGCTCGGTGCCTTCGGCGCGCCGCAGAAGGTCGGCATCGCAGGCACCGGCGCGCGCGAGGACGACGGCTCGCTGTCGAATTCGGGCCTCGAGATGGTGTTCGCGCGGGTCAACCCGACCGACAACCAGAAGGATCTGTTCTACGCGTCGCGTCTCGATCTGCTGAGCGAGTTCGGTGCTGCCGTGAAGCTGCCATTCTCCGCCGACAACTCCTCCGAGGAGACACCGAGATTCTCCGACGACGATCTGACGTTGTTCTTCGCGAAGACCAACGGCGCCAACCTGCAAGACGTGTTTCGCGTCACGCGGCCCACCGCGGGCGCGCCGACGTTCGGCTCACCGAGCCTGGTCGACGGCGTCAACAGTGCCGCCGTCGACAAGTGGTTCATGCCGTGCACCGGGAACCGCTACCTGATGATCCTCGGTGCCGATATCGCCGAAGGTGTGCTCGGCGGTGGCCCGCCCACGGTGGTCGCGGAGCTGTCGACGGCGAGGAGCGAGACCGGGCCGTTCGTGACGACGGACTGCCTGACCACGTACTTCGCATCGAACCGCCCGGATGGCGTCACCAACCGGATCTACACGTCCTCGCGTGCGGCAATCGGTGCACCGTGGTCCACCCCGACGGTGGTCACCGACTTCGCGCTGCTCGGCGGCGCTCAGCAAGATCCGTTCATGTCGAAAGACCAGCGGACCTTCATGCTGGTGAGCGACATCACCGGCACCACCGACGTCTACATCTCGACACGTTGATCAGCGAATGCGGCACGCGGCGTAGCCAAGCACCTGCGGCCCGTCGACGGTGCCGGTCGGGGTCGCGACCCAGCCACGCGCGATCCGATCATCGAGTAGCTCGTCGGCTGTTGGCTCGTGATCCCACACGGAGATCGCGTTGATGCCGCCGAGTCAGGTGGTGTCGAACACCAGATAACCGCCAGCCGGGCCTCGAACCACGACGTCGTGCGTGTACTCGTCCTGAACGATGACGTCGAGCACGTCGCCACCCCAGCGCAGCACGTCTTCGAGCGTCGCCAGTCGGGTAGCCGAGACAAGACCGCTCAGGATCTCCGGGGCGATGTCTCCGACGGCACGCAGCGTCCACACCCCCCGAGCTTGACGGCAACCCGGGCTGGAAGCCATAGGCTCCCGATCCGGCGCCGAGCGTGCGAACATGGGCTCGTGCAACGGTTGGCTGCGTTGATGGTGGGGCTCTCGCTCGCCGCCTGCTTCACCAAGCCGCCGCGGCCCGAGGACGGGATCTCTCCAACGGACGACGCACCGGCCTCCTCGGGTGTCTGGCTCGACGGCTTCTCGCATCGCCGGCTCGTCGAGATCGACACCGGACTCACCTCCACGCTCACCAACGTTCCGATCGTCGTGAGCATGCGCTCCGACAGCGGGCTCGCCGCGGCTGCGCGCAGCGACGGCTTGGATATCGTCGCGACCCTCGACGGCGAGACCCTGCTGCCCTCGGAGGTCGCGTTGTACAGCGACGGCGGCGACCTCGAGATGTGGGTGGAGATTCCCGAGCTCACTCCGCGGAGCTCGTTCTACGTCTACTACGGAGGCGCGGCGACCGAGACGGCGTCGCCTTGGAACCCGACCAAGTTCGCCGGCGTCTGGCATCTCTCCGAGTCCACGGTCAGCGCGCCCGACAGCACCAAGCGAACCACGCTCGACTCGACTGGTGGCGTCGGGCACGAGGTCGGCATCTTCGGAAACGCGCGGTCGTTCAGCGGTGGCAGCAGCCTCAACGGTGGCGATCCGCCAGAGCTGGCATTCGGGACCGAGTCGTTCAGCTACTCGCTGTGGCTCAACCAGTCGGCGAACGGCGACCCGTACGACATCGTGCTCTACAAGGGCTGCGCCAAGCCGACCGAACCGGGATTCTGTTTCCTCGTCGGCACGGAGCCGTGGTCACCCAAGCTGATGGACACGGCCGGCCAGTTCGCAGATCCGGAAGTGGCAGGCGGACCGGTCCACGACACCTGGGTGTACCTCGCCGCGGTCGTCGATCGACCGAGCACGCTGCGCGGCTATCTCGGCGGTGTGCTCCAGGGTACCGACACCACGGTGGGTACCATCGGAACGATGACCACCGGGCAGCCGTTCCAGATCAGCCGTCCGGACATCCCGTTCACCGGGCTGGTCGACGAGGTTCGCGTCTATCGCGGCGTGCTCGAGGCTGACTGGATCGAGCTCGAGCACAGGATGGGAACCAGCTCCGGGTTCTCGACGGTGAGCGCCGAAGAATCGGTTCCCTGACCGTCAGAACGGCAGCTTCGGGGCACCGGACGTCGGCTTCGGGGGCGCGGCGACCGGCGGAGGCTGCTTGACCGGACGCGGGCGAAGCTTCTTGATGGTTGGCTTCGCCACGGTCTCCGGCTTCACCACCGGTTCGGGCTTGTCGACAGGCGGGGCCTTGGGCTCGACGTGCTCGACGGGATCCGGTTTCGACGGCGGCGCCGGCGGCGGCTGCTGCGCAGCGGCGGGCTGCGGCGCGGATTCTGCGGCCGACGATCCACGCCCCACCGACACGGCGAGGATCGCGATCGCGACGAGGGCGATCGCACCGAGTCCGACGAACAGCGCCGCGCGCTTCTTCCTCGGCGGCGGGGCGACCTCGACCGGTTGAACGATCTGCATCGATGGCGTCGAGACCCGGCCCGACAACCGCGCTTGCTCGATGCTCGGTGACGACTGATACGACGGCACGTTGTCGATCAGCGCGGCTTCCTCGAGCGCGTCGCGCGTCTCCGCCGCCGACTGAAAGCGACCGCCAGGATCCTTCGACAGCAAGCGGTCGATCACGTGCGCGATCGTCGGCGGGATGCAGGTGAGAAGCTGCGGACGCTGCGTCACGTGTGCTGCAACCAGCTCCTGCGGCGTGGCCGCATCGAACGGCAGCCGGCCGCACGCGAGCAGGTAGAGGACGCAGCCGAGCGAGTACAGATCCGACCGCGCGTCGGCGAGGCCGGTGGTGGTGCGCTCGGGCGGCAGGAACGCCGGCGTGCCGAGCATCGTGGTCAGGTGTGCCTGATCGGCGGGGATCTGCATCAGCTCGTGATCGGTGAACGCGAGCTCGCGATGTGCCTCGACTGTCTTCGCGAGCCCGAAGTCGAGGACCTTGACGAAGTCGCGACGCGAATCGACGAGCATGATGTTCGCCGGCTTGAGATCGCGATGGACGATCTGCATCGCATGCGCGGTCTCGAGCGCGTCGCAGACCTGCATGCCGATGCGGACGACGCGCCCGATGGTGAGCGCGCCCTCCTCGCGCAGCACCCTGTCGAGGGGGCGGCCCTTGACCAGCTCCATCGCGAGATAGAGCACGCCGTCCTGCGTCTGACCGAAGTCGAGCACCGCGACGGCGTTCGGATGGTTGAGCTTGCTGGTCAGCTTCGCTTCGCGCAGGAACAGCTTGATCGCCTCGGGATTCGCGACCAGGTCGAGGCGCACGACCTTGATCGCGACCTCGCGATCCACCGAGCGCTGATGCGCGCGATACACCGCGCCCATGCCGCCTTCGCTCAGCTTCTCGAGCACGGTGAACCGGCCGTCGAGCTCGCGCCCGATCGACAGCTCGCCCCCGAAGCTCTTGTCGTCGACGACGACGCTCACCGGTTCCACTCCATGACGACCATGGCGCCACCCGGCGCGACCATGGCGCCGACGCTCGGCTTGCGCTCCGACTTGCGCATCCTGTAGCCGAGCACCAGGCCGGTGACGACGACCGCCGCACCGACGCTGTAGAGGATGATCGTGTTCCTCTTCTGCGAGTCGAACTTGCCCTCGAGCGCGGTGTACGCGGCATCGTCGGGAGCTGCCGCGAGGTCGTCGCGAGTGCTCTTGAAGGCGAACAGGTGATAACCGGCACCGGCGAACACGAGCGCGCCGCCGACGCTGGTGACGATCAGAGGGATCTTCGATGGGCCCTTGGCGACCGGTTTCGCCGCGGCGGGGATGACCTCGGGCGCCTTGGCATCGAAGTCGACCATGACCTCGCGCGGCGAATCATCGACGATCTCGATCGTCTGCTGGCGCGTCTCCCTGCCCGGCGCCTTCGCCGTGATCAGGTGCTTGCCGTGGCCGAGGTGGATCGTGCGCGGTGCGAACAGCTCGTCGGGCTCGAAGGCCGAGACGCCGATCGAGGTCTGGCTCGCGATCTCGGCGGGCACCACACGGATGTGCACCACCGCGACCTTGGCCTTCGCCAGCTTCTCCTTGAGCTGCTGCTCGGCGAGCTGCACCCAGTCGGGAACCCGGTCACTCGCCGTCGCGCGCTCGTGGCACAGGGTCAGGAACACCTCGGCCTGTGGCCAGAGCTCGCGGCGGACATACGCGAGCGCGATCAAGCACGCGTGCTTCGCCCGCTTTTCGATCTTGTCGGCGGCCTTGAAGCTCTCGATCGCCTCGGTCCAGCGCGCTTGCTTCGCGAGCTCCTCGCCCGCCGCCACCCGCTCGCCGACCGGATCGGCCGTGGCTGTAGACGCCAGACACAGGACTACAAGGCAACCCAGCGCTCGCACGACACTCCGATGGTATCAGGGCGATCTCGACGCCGCTGTTCCGGAGCGAGGCTGTCTGGATGTGGGTGCCGCACTCCGTGCCCTCGACAGCAACGCAGTTGAGCTAGGATATCGCCAGTGCGCTGGCTCTTGGTCTGCGGGTGTCTCATCGGGTGCGCGCGTGATCCTGTCGACGCGGTGTGTCCCGAGATCGATGAAGGCGCGCTCGTCGTCACCGAAGTCCGCGGCCCGCAAGACGATCAGGACGGTCCGTGGATCGAGATGTTCAACGCCTCGGGCGCCACCATCGACCTCGCGGGCACCAAGATCCGGTTTCGCCGCAAGGATGGCAGCAGCGAGATTCCCGTCCTCGTACGGAGATCACTGACGGTCGGCGCCGGCGAATATACCGTGCTCGGTCTGTTCTTCGACGCTGACATCCCGGCGCACGTCGACTACGGCTTCCTCGACGACTTCGAAGGTAGCTGGCTCGCGGCGGCCGCGATCGACGTCGAGACCTGCGGCGCGCGCGTCGACCTCGCCACCTACGACGCGCTTCCCGCTGGCGGAACCTACTCGCTCGGCGTCGCGCCCGATGCCGACGCTAACAACCTCCCGGCCTCGTGGTGCACCGACGTCACCGTGGCCGGCACCCCGGGGGCTGCGAACAACGCATGTCCATGAACCGCATCCTGATCGTCCTATTGACCGCGGCCGTCGCCTGCACGCCGGTCGGTGGCAAACGCTACTCGCGCAAAGAAGCGCAGAAGTCCCTCACCAAGCTCGAGAAGCCTGGCGTCGAGGTCGGCGAGTTCCGGCTCAGTCGCGTCGTCGACGGCGACACCGTGTGGGTCGACGGGCTCGACGCATCGTTGCGCCTGCTCGGTATCGATGCCGAGGAGACCTTCAAGAACGAGGCGGATCGCCGTGCCGTCGAGGCCGACTGGGCGGGCTACCTGAAGGCCAAGCGCGGCGGCGGCAAGCGCCCGGTGAAGATCGCATCGCCGCTCGGCGAGCAGGCGAAGAACTGGGGCAAGGCGTGGTTTGAAGGCGTCGACAAGGTCCGCATCGAGCGCGATCACCCCGCCGAGATTCGCGATGTCTACAATCGCTACCTCGCGTACGTCGTCGCCAACAAGGGTGGCAAGTGGCTCTGCTACAACGTCGAGCTCGTACGGGCCGGGATGTCGCCGTACTTCCCGAAGTACGGCAACTCGCGCCGCTATCACAAGGACTTCATCGCCGCGCAAGACGAAGCCCGTCAGGCGCAGCGCGGCATCTGGGCGCCGAACACGATGCATGCTCCGGACTATCCCGAGCGTGAAGCGTGGTGGAGCGCGCGCGGCAACTTCGTCGACGAGTTCCGCAAGGAAGGCGAAGGCAAGTCGAACTACATCGACATCACGCACTGGGATGCGCTCAAGCAGATCGAGGATCACATCGGCAAAGAAGTGAAGATCCTCGGCACGGTGTCGGAGATCTCGACCGGCACCAAGGGGCCCGCACGCGCGGAGCTCGCCCGCTCCCGCACCAGCGGTTTCCCGCTGATCTTCTTCGATCGCGACGTGCTCGGCACCTCGGGCCTCTACGAGTGGAAAAGCGAGTACGTCGTCGTCACCGGCACGCCCACGTTCTACACGAGCAAGAAGACCGGCAAAAAGTCGCTGCAGCTCCAGGTCGAGCGCGCGAGTCAGATCAAGCTGTCGCCGATTCCGGGCCTGACGCCGCCCACGGTGCCCAGCGTCACGAACAATCCGTGACGTACGGCACCTGGCGAACACGTGTGGGCCAGCATTTTCGTCGGAGTTGACGCAAGTCTCGACGCACCTGACCCTGTCATCGTGCGATCGTAGACGCATGACGCGTGGACTCGTCGTCCTGGCAGTAACGAGCGGGCTAACAACGGCTGCGTGTGGCCCTTCGGAAGGCAAGGACGGCGAATGCAAGGATTCGCTGGCGATCGGTGATCTCGTGATCACCGAGGTGTTCGCCGACTTCAAGGCACCCGCGGGTGGCACCGGTGCCGATGAGGGCAAGGAGTGGTTCGAGATCTACAACGCGAGCGATCGACCGATCGAGCTCGAAGGTATGCGGATCGATCACGGTCGTCCCGATGGCAGCCGCATCAAGTCGCACGTCATGGATGCGATCACGATCGCGCCCGGCCAGTACTTCACGCTCGGCAACGCGACGGCCGATCTGGTTCCCGCGTACATCGACTACGGCTACAGCGCCGACCTCGGCGACTTCTTCAACAGCGACGGCGGCCGGATCGCGCTGTCGTGCGGCGACAGCGAGATCGACGCCTCGGACTACGAAGCCGTCGACGAAGGCAAGTCGCGCCAGCTCACCGGCGCGACGTTCCCCGACTACACGCTCAACGACGATCTCGCGAACTGGTGCGAGGCTGCCGAGACCGAGTTCGAGAGTGGCAACCTCGGCACGCCGGGCAGCGAGAGCGATTGCACGCCGCTGATCATCGGCGCCTGCAACGACAACGGCACGATGCGCGACACCGTGCCGCCGCAACCCGGCCAGCTCGTGATCACCGAGGTGATGCCTAGCCCGCGCGGCACCGACGAGGACACGGAATGGTTCGAAGCCAAGGCACTCGCCAATTTCGATCTCAACGGACTGACGCTCGATCGCGCAGGTGATGCGGGCGACTCCGACACCCTCACGTCGCCGGATTGCATCCCGGTCACGGCAGGCGAGTACGTCGTGTTCGCGCACAAGACGGATATGGCGATGACCAACCTGCCCGCCAACGTCGTCGTCAAGGGGATCTTCGGGTTCGCGCTGGTCGCCACTTCGGCCACGGCAACGCCCGACATCACGATCTCGTCGGGCGGCACGATCATCGATGCCGTGACGTGGACCAACGCGACGACCGGTGCGTCGATCAACCTCGATCCCGCCTTCGAGGACGACGCGCTCGCAAACGACACCGAAAGCAACTTCTGCGACGGCGTGACGGCCTATTTTGCAGGTGCCACGGGCGCGCCCACCGACGACGAGCTCGGCACGCCAGGCGCCGCGAACGATTCGTGTCCGGTCGTCGTTCCGCCGGGCTCGTGCGACGACGGCGTCACGATTCGCACGATCGTTCCGCCACCACTGGGTCAGCTCGTGATCACCGAGATCATGCCAGCTCCCTTGGTCGATACGACCGGCGGTGAGTGGTTCGAGGTGACCAACCTCGGACCCGAGCCGTTCGACCTCGTCGGGCTCGGACTCGATCGCGCCGGCGACACGCGCGCGCCCGACGCGATCGGCGGCAGCGACTGCAAGTCGCTCGCGATGGGTGAGTTTGCGGTGTTCGCGCGCAACGCGACCGCAGCGAGTAACGGTGGCCTGGCAACGGTGACCGCGACGTTCGGGTTGAGCATGCTCAACAGCAACGGCAACGTGCAGGTCGTCGATCCCACGAGTTGCGAAGTGGTCGCCCCGTTCGCCTGCACGACGATCTTCGACAACGTCGGTTATACGAGCTCGACGGCCGGCACCTCGGCGCAGCTGAAGCTGGGCTTGTTCACGACGACGGAAAACGACACGCCAGCAAACTTCTGCCCCGGTACCGTGGCCTACGGTGACCACAACAACCTGGGCACGCCTGGCGCGACGTCCGATTGTCCGTGACGCGCATCCCCGTCATCGCGCTGCTGTCGTCACTCACCGGATGCGGCGGTAGCGGCGGCTCCGAGTGCGGCTCGACCGAGGCGGTGGTCGAGCGCGTGATCGATGGCGACACCATCGAGCTCGTCGGTGGCGAACGGATTCGCTACCTGATGGTCAACACGCCGGAGACCACCGGCGGCAAGAACGAGTGCTACGGCTCGAATGCCGTGCAGTTCAACACCGACCTCGTCCTCGGCAAGACGGTGTCGATCGAGTACGACGTTCAGTGCAAGGACATGTTCGACCGCACGCTGGCGTACGTCACCGTCGATGGTGTCGAGGTCAACACCGAGCTCGTCAAGCGCGGCTTCGCCTGCGTGCTGCACATCCCGCCGAACGGCGACGATCGCGCCGACGAGTTCGAGGAGCTCGAGGACATCGCGAAGGCGGAGAACCGCGGGCTGTGGGGTCAGTGCGACCCGATCCCCTGCAACTGATCAACGACCTCGCGGACATGCGCGCGATGTCCGAGATCGTGTCCTGGAGGGACTGACCGACGGGGCGTAGGTGTGGTGGGTGTTCAGATTCAGTTTGGTCAGTGTTGTTTGTCTTGCGGTGCTCGATTGTTCGGTCCCGCGCCGCTCGATCGTCGGCCGCGCTCCGGTGTCACCCGATGCGGTCGCCGTCGATGCGGAGACCGTTCGCGGGAAGCGGCATTACGCGCGGGGATATCCCGCCCAAAATCGAGATGGCTCGGTCAACGCGGTGATCGAGATCCCGTGTGGCACCACCGGGAAGTTCGAGGTCGACGACGACGACGGCGTGTTGCACTGGCAGCGCGATCGCGATCACGGCGGCCGGCGCGAGATCGATTACCTCGCGTTCTCGGTCAACTACGGGA